>JANMEX010000330.1:0-2961 GCA_031377485.1 Phyllobacteriaceae bacterium | reverse complement strand
GCACCGCAGCTTTAACCTCGCCCGCGAGCGGGAGAGGCGGTCCGCAGGACCGGAGAGGGGCAGTCACACTCCTCCGCCACCTCTACAACGCCATCATGCTGATCCTGCGCCCCGCAGAATCGGCCATCCGCCGCCTTATCCTCATTGCCGCGCAAGGCTTGGTGCTCAAGCCACGCGCTTTGATGCCGCTCACGACAGACTTTTCCGCATTCTCAGCCGCTGGCTCACAAAAAACACCAACCTTCTGCCTGTTTGATCCGCTCAAGCATTTTGATCATGAAGACTCCGATCACAGCATCGACACTGTGCCAACCAACAGCTTTTCCAGCTCTTACGACGAAGCATCCACCACAGCCCCGCAACGCGTTCCATCACAAGACGAGCCAATCGATGCCGCATCGCTTTTCTTGCGTCTTCGCGCGCTGCGCCACGCGCTCAGCGATCTTCCCCGTCAGGCTCGCCGTCTCGCCCGCTGGCAACAGCGCCGCGATGTGCTTCTTCAGCGCAAGGATCAATTCCGCCCGATCCGCATCTCGCCCTTCCGCCCCGGCCCGCCGCCGGGCTATCGCAAGCGGACGCTTCACGCCGTCGATGACATTCTGCGCGATTGCCATTATTTCGCCCGCGAGGCGTTGAACGCGCCGAATACGTCCTGAAGCTCCGACCCATGTGGACGTGAAACTGGAAGGCGTTGAGCCTGACCGGCGTTTTACCATGGGTGAAGGGCTGTTTCAGACGCGACGCCTGTCGTCTCTGCGCCAGCGTTGGGCGCACACAGGCTTGCCGGAAAATCGGTCGCATTTAAAATGGTGGCAGGATATCAAGACGGGCGGTTCGCACCGATTTGACTGCGGCCGTGCGCCAGACAGGGAAGTTTCAAATGGTTGATGATGTGATTGCCGAGGCAGCACCGGACGCTGAACGCGGCGCGGGACGGCGCGGGGCGCGTAATTCCGGCGGCGCTGCATCACGGCGCGCAGCCCGTTCGGGCGCAGGACTTGGGCTACAACTGCCTTACATCAACCGAAAGATTGCCGTTTACGACGTGCTCGACGAGGAAGGTCTGTCTATCATCGAGAACAATGCCGATATTGTTCTGGAAGAAACCGGCATAATATTCCGCGATGATGCTGAAGCCCTGGCGATGTGGAAAGAGGCGGGTGCCGATGTCAAAGGCGAGCGTGTGCATTTTCCGAAGGGTCTTTGCCGCGAACTGTTGAAGTCCGCTCCTTCGGTGTTCACCCAACACGCCCGCAATCCTGAGCGCAATGTGCAGATTGGCGGCAACGCAACCGTGTTTGCGCCGGTTTACGGCCCGCCCTTTGTTCGCGATCTCGACGGTGTGCGCCGCTATGCGACGATCGAGGATTTCCGCAATTTTGTGAAGCTTGCCTATCTCGCCCCGTCGATCCATCATTCGGGTGGCACTGTTTGCGAGCCGGTCGACGTGCCGGTCAACAAGCGCCATCTCGATATGGTTTATTCCCACATCAAATATTCCGACAAGCCGTTCATGGGCTCTGTAACCGCGCCGGAACGCGCGGAAGACACGGTCGAGATGTGCAAAATCCTGTTCGGCAAGGAATTTGTCGACAAGAACACGGTGGTGATCAACCTGATCAACGCCAATTCTCCGATGGTGTTTGACGAAACCATGCTTGGCGCTGCGAAGGTTTACGCCCGCAACAATCAGGCCTGCATTGTCACGCCGTTCATTCTCGCAGGTGCCATGTCACCGGTGACAGTCGCTGGCACGTTGACGCAGGTTCTCGCGGAAGTTCTGGCGGGCGCAGCCTTCACCCAGCTTTGCCGCAAGGGCGCGCCGGTGTTGATGGGCACCTTTGCAGCGTCGATTTCCATGCAGTCCGGCGCTCCAACATTCGGTACGCCCGAACCGGCGCTCGTTTCCTATGGCGCAGCGCAGTTGGCGCGGCGGCTGGGTCTGCCGTTCCGTACCGGCGGCTCGCTGTGCGGCTCGAAAGTTCCAGATGCGCAGGCGGCCTATGAAAGCGCCAACACGCTGAACTCGACCATTCTGGCTGGTACAAACTTCGTGCTGCATGCGGCCGGTTGGCTCGAAGGCGGCTTGGTCTCGTCCTATGAGAAATTCATCATGGATATTGATCAGCTTGGCATGCAGCAGAAGTTTGCGGCGGGCGTCGATCTGTCGGAAAACGGACAAGCAATGTCTGCCATTCGCGAAGTCGGTCCCGGCAGTCATTATCTCGGCTGCGCCCATACGCTGGAAAATTTCCAGACCGCGTTTTACGCTTCACCGCTCACCGACAACAATTCCTATGAGCAGTGGCTGGCCGAGGGCGAACAGCGCATGGAACAGCGCGGTAACACGCTGGTTCGCAAACTGCTCGAAAGCTACGAAGCACCCGAGTTGGATCCGGCCATTGATGAGGCTCTGACCGCTTTCATCAAGCAAAAGAAAGATTCAATGGCTGACGCCTTCACCTGAAGGAAGCCCGAGGACGGCCGGGCTAAAGTGGCCAATCTGATTCACGACGAAGTCTGGCGCAGTGCATTTCGCGAGACTGATAAGAAGCCGTGAGCAAAATGTCAGGCATCTCCGCAGCGCTTGAAAAAAACGGGCTGGCCGTTCGCGGTGTTTTGAATTTTGACAACAAGGATGCGCTCGCTTTGGGCGTTGGTTTGGCCAAATCTGTATTGCTTGTCGGACATGCCGGATCATCGATCTGGCCATATTTTACAAAATGGCTCGAAGGCCAGAATGCCCACCCCAACGATCCACTTGACATGTGGTCCAAGGAAATAATCAACGGCGTCGCGGCCCAAGTGGGCGGGCGGGCAGTCTTCCCATCCGACAAACCATATTTGCCATTTCAGCAATGGGCGATGAAGGCGGAAGGTCTGAAACCTTCGCCTCTTGGCATGTTGATCCATCCGGTTTACGGGCTGTGGCATGCCTATCGCGGGGCGATTTTGTTCAGC
>JANMEX010000260.1:0-29880 GCA_031377485.1 Phyllobacteriaceae bacterium | reverse complement strand
GCGAAACGTCTTTGACATCCACCTCAAGCGCGCCCATCCCGCGCCCCTTTCTTCATCCGTTCGCCAATCCACTCGGAAATGAGGATTGCGGCAATACCGATGAACAACGAGATGCCAATCAGATGGCGCGCTGTCGCATCGCCGTCGGGAGACTGCATCAGCGAATAGATCGCCAGTGGCAAAGTTTGCGTCTCACCGGGAATATTGCCGACAAATGTGATTGTCGCGCCAAATTCCCCCATTGCCTTGGCAAGCCCCAAGGCAAATGCCGCGACAAGCCCGGGAATACAAAGCGGAAGTGTTATGGTCAAAAAGCAACGCAAGGGCGTCGCGCCAAGCGTCCGCGCCGCTTCTTCCAATCCTCCGTCAATCGATTCCAGCGACAAGCGGATCGGTCGCACCAGCAACGGAAATGCCATCACCCCGGCTGCCAACGCTGCACCGAGCCAATTAAACGCCACAGTCAGGCCGAAAACCTCCGCAAGAAACTTGCCGGCAAAGCCGTTTCGTCCAAACCACGACAAAAGGAAATAACCGGTGACGACCGGCGGCAGAACCAGTGGCAACATCGCGCCAGCCTGCAAAAGTCCTCGACCGGGCAGCCGCGTTCGCGCAATCACCCAAGCGACGGCAAAGGCCAGCGGCAGTGAAACCACCACTGCAGCCAGCGAAACCTTGAGAGACAGGAGTATGATCGACATTACATTCATGATTTATGGTTTAGCCGGTTTGAAGCCCTTGTCGACAAACAGCTTTTGCCCTTTCACTCCGGAAAGGAAAGCCACAAATGCCTTCGCCGCTTCGCCTCCGTCTTTCATGACCGCAGCCGGATAGACAATGGCGGGATGCGTGAGCGGGTCAAACACGAGTGCGACCTTCACCTGTTTGTCGACGAAAGCATCCGAGGCATAGACGATAGCGGCGTTCAACTCGCCCTTGTCAACAAATGTCAAGGCCGCGCGAACATTCTCGGCATAGACCGCATTGCTTTTCAGGCCGTCCCAAAGGCCAAGCTTTTCAAGCGATGCCTTGGCATATTTACCAGCGGGCACATTTTCAGGGTCTGCCATGGCAAACTTGTCGTTTACAAGAAAAGCGGCAGCATCCCCGGCCAGCGCCGATCCGGCTGCCACCGCAATCACCAACTCATTGCGTGCAACAATGGTGCGGGTAGCCAGATCAATCAGGCCCTTGTCCTGCACATGATCCATCCATTTTTCATCCGCCGAAATGAACACCTGCGCCGGGGCGCCTTCCTCCAACTGCTTGGCAAGCGCCGAGCTCGCAGCCAGCGACACGATCACGTCCACACCGGTTTCGGCTTTAAAGTCGTTGGCCGCAGCTTCCATCACATCCTTGAGACTGGCGGCGGCGAACACGGTGATTTTATCATCCGCAACTGCCTGCCCTGTCACAATGGCTAGACAAAAGGCGACAACGAAAGTTTTGAATAATTGCATGGCCCAATCCATTCAGGCGGCAAACGTCTGTTTGCACGCGCGTGTTCAACGGTTTTGGGAAAACGCCGACAACCGCTACCCGGATGTCTGGCAGTTTATTCCTTGGCTGTAGAAGGTTCAGACAGCCAGCTTGGATTAAAGTTCAAATCTAAACCCATGGACGCACCAGCACTCAGGGCCGGATTGCCTGGAGTATTTCTAGACAAAGAAAAACCGCCACACAAGGCGGCGGTTTCAATTCTCCAAAGTCCAATCAAACGGCAGATTTGGCCTGAGATACGGTTGCCTCAATATGATCGACCAATGCGTCAGGCAGTTGGAGGCGCCCTGCCAACATGTCGAGGTATCCGCGCTCTGCGCGGGTCTCCGGCTCAATTGTCAATCGCGAAGCCGTATAAAGCTCCACTTTCTGTGCTTCGGTCTTGGCCGCACCTATAATGGCATCCAGATCAATCGGCGCCTCAAGTTCGCGCGCCAGAAAATCCTGCGCTTCCGCATCCAGACCAGACAAGGCGAGCTTGTCGCCAATGCGCGAACGCTCTTGGTCATCGATATGCCCGTCCGCACGGGCAGCGGAAATCATGGCCCGCACCAGAACCAGCGCAAATTCCCTGGCCTCACCAGACTCTGCCGATGGATCAAAGCCAGAGTCTTTCGGCGCTTCAATCAACACCGGTTCTCCATTCGCCACGGTCTCAGCCGGAGCATTTCCAGCCTTGTAATTTTGCCAGGCCTTGTAGCCAAGTCCGGCAATTGCCGCCAAACCACCCAGCTTGACAGCCGAGCCCGTCAGGCCGCGCCCTGCCCGTGTGCCGAGCAAAACAGCGACAATTGCGCCGGTAGCCAGCGGGTTTTTCTTGGCAAGATCAACAGCCTGATCTGCCTTTTCGCGAACAGTTCCGGTCGTGCCGGGCACATTGGAACCGAGCAATTCATCAAGCAGTTTCTTCGGGTCAAGCATCACAATCTCCAGAACAACAAGGCCGGTACAAAAGGCCAATTACAGGGCACGCAAGAGGTAGGTCCGCACACATGGAATTACAACGCAAACGTGACAATCATTTGCGCGCGGCAACGATCACACCAATCAGTTCAAAGCCGTCTTTGCCCGATTCACGCGCAATCTCCTTGATCGATTTTCCCGGCGCGGACACAGTGTATCCGGCCTTGACGATTGCCCCGGTCAACTCTTCAGCCGTCAAATTGAACACGGGCGCCGCCTCGGCAACAGTGCTGCCTTCGACAGCATTGGCGAGCCCCATGATCGGGTTGCCCCCACCGCCGGTGCCGGAACCAATGGCCGCAGGCACGGCAAAAGCCAGAGCGGCAGCAACGGATGAAGCCAATGTCAGCCGCATCGGCCAGCGCCTGAAATAAGTCAAAAACGGTCGCCAGTTTTTCCAAAGATGAAGAACAAAAGGAATGAGCACAACAAGGCTGAGCCATTCATGCATTTCGCGAAAATATTGGGTGCCGATATGAAAGAAAAGCGCCAGCCCTGAGATTAGCGATATGACAAAAAGCCAGGTAATCATCGGTGTGGCATATTTTTGAAATGTTTCGTTCATGGCAAACAATCCTCGCAATGTTGCGATGCGCGGTAAGCAATGCTACACCAAACCTCAAGTTAAACTATTGTAACAATTGAATAAATCAACTCACGAGCCGATGTGCTGACGCCCGCGCTCGTTTGCCAGTCTCACCTGCTTCTGGCGTTCGGCATAGCGCAAACGATCTTCCTCAGTGCGCGAGCCATGGCAGTGCGGGCAGGACAGACCTTCAACATAAAGCTCGCTCGCACGTTCTTCCACCGTCACAGGCGAGCGGCAGGCGCGGCACAAAACCGCCTCCCCCAGCGCCAATCCATGGCCAACGGTGACGCGTTCGTCGAACACAAAACACTCGCCTTCCCACAAGCTTTCCTCAGCGGGAACCTGTTCGAGATAGGCAAGAATGCCACCCTTCAAATGATACACATCATCAATGCCGATCTCTTTGGCAAACGCCGTCGCCTTCTCGCAGCGGATGCCGCCGGTGCAGAACATGGCAAGCTTTTTCCCGGAAAAATCCGGCTTGTGTGCGGCAAGCCACTGCGGAAACTCCGTAAACGCCTTTGTGTCCGGATCAACCGAGCGTGTGAATTTGCCGACGCGGAATTCGTAGTCGTTGCGCGTATCAATCACCACCGTATCAGGATCAGCAATCAGCGCATTCCAGTCCTTGGGCGCAACATAAGTGCCGACAACCTGCAGGGGATCAATCCCTGGCACACCCATGGTCACGATTTCTTTCTTCAACCGCACCTTCATGCGGTTAAACGGCATCGTCAACGCATGGCTAAACTTGATTTCCATGCCGGAAATTTCATGGATGGCCTGGAGAAACCGCACCATTTCGGAAACGGCGGCCGACTCTCCGGCAATTGTTCCATTGATGCCTTCGGATGCCAAAAGAAGAGTGCCCTTGATCCCCAAGCGCCGTGCCAAATCCAGCAAGGGCTGCTGAAATTCTGCATAGCGATCAAATCGGGCGAAGCGGTAGAGCGCCACGACAGTGAAAGGAAGGTTTGAGGACGACTTTTCCATGGGCCTTCGTTTAGCGAGTTTGGGTTGTCGAACGCAATCAAAATGCGCTCGAATGCCGCACGAGCCTTGCGCAAAAAGGAACCCGTTTCGTCAATTCTATCCACCTGTCACGCCGCTGCCGCAAAATGGAGCGACAGAAACGAGGACGGCAAATGGAACAGGATGTAATGAGGGCCGCAGCCCGAAGTGCGGCGCGAATGAATGTGGAGCCCGAAGCGCTTGCCGCAGTGGCACTGGTAGAAAGTGGCGGCGCCGCGTTGACAAGCGTCAATAACAGGCTGGAACCCTTGATCCGCTTTGAAGGCCATTATTTTGACCGCCGTTTGAATACAGCCCAAAAAGCCAAAGCACGTGCACTTGGCCTGGCGTCACCCATCGCTGGTGCGGTCAAAAATCCAGCTGGCCAGACTGCAAGATGGCACATGCTTGATCAGGCTGCCGCAATCAGCAGCGACGCAGCTTTCGAAAGCGCATCCTACGGCATTGGTCAGGTCATGGGCGCCCATTGGCGATGGCTTGGTTACCCAAGCGTTCAAGCACTCGTTGACGAAGCAAGATCAGGCATCGACGGGCAAATGCGGTTGATGGAAAAATACATCGAAAAGTCTGGATTGACCGATGCACTCAGGCGCAAGGATTGGTCGGCTTTTGCAAAAGGCTACAATGGCCCCGGATACCGCAGCAACGCGTATGATCGCAAGCTCGCCGACACCTATGTTCGACTGAAAAACGCGCTGATCAAAATCAGCCCACGCACACCGCCAATTCAAAAATCCATTCTTTTAAAGCGAGGCATGCGAGGTGCAGCAATATTGGACATGCAGCAAATGCTGAGCGCCAATGGCTATGCAACGCCTGCCGACGGTGTTTATGGCGCCGGCACTGAATATTCCGTCAGACATTTTCAAACGGATGCCGGATTAAACCCCGACGGCATTTTCGGCCCGGATACAAAACGCGCGCTGGAAGCAGCCACAGCCCCCTCCGGTCGCCGCCACAATTTTTGGATTTGGCTTAAAACCGCATGGCATAGGCTTTCTAAATCGATTTAAAGAAAGTGGACAGCAAACAGAACTGGCGTTAGAGGAACGGGGAAATTAGACTGATCATTTCAAACATCAGGAGTCCGCAATGCAAAAGACCGAACAACTCCTCAAGGTCCTCAAAGGCCAGCCTGTCATTCCGGTGCTGCTGATCGACAATGCGAAAGACGCTGTGCCACTGGCAAAAGCGCTTGCGGCAGGTGGCCTTCCTGCCATTGAAATTACGTTGCGCACCAAGGATGCGCTGGATGCGATCAAACGCGTGGCGGGCGAAGTTGAAAACTGCATCGTCGGCGCAGGCACAATCCTTGACCCGAAGCAGTATGAAAAGGCTGTAAAAGCCGGATCAAAATTCATCGTTTCGCCAGGCTGCACCAAAGACTTGCGCAAAGCTGCCGATGATTCAGACGTGCCGCTATTGCCAGGTGCCATAACCCCGAGCGAAGTCATGGAAATGTTCGCGCACGGATATTCGGTCATGAAATTCTTCCCGGCAGAACAGGCCGGCGGCGCGGCGATGCTGAAGGCATTCTCATCGCCCTTGTCTGGCGCCATGTTCTGCCCGACTGGCGGCATCACGGAAAAGAACGCGATGGATTATCTGTCCTTGCCCAACGTCATCTGCGTTGGCGGCTCATGGGTTGCGCCAAAGGCGGCGGTTGAGGCGGGAGATTGGGCCACCATTGAAAAGCTGGCTGCAGCAGCGGCAAAAATTCGCGGCAGACAAGTCAAGAGTGCAAACAAAAAAGCGGGCCAACGAGCCCGCTTTTTTTATTCAATTTCAAATGTTTACTCGGTTGTGAACTTGGCGATCCGAAGGAAATTCACGGCCTTGCCAGTGAACTTTCCGGCCTCCAAGGGTCCTTCTTGCGAAAAGCCTGCAACGTAAACTTCCGTTGGCGCGGCGCGAACCAGGGCCTGCGCATATTCCGGCGCAATCGGCTGATTCTCAATCGCGACCGGAGCGGTGTTCAAGGCAAACTTGCCGACCTTGGGCGTCGGTGCCGTGGCCTTGGCTTTCAGCGCGGGCTTGGCATCTTTTGAACTGGGCTTTGCACCCTTGGAGGTTGTCCTGACGCCCGAATCAATGTCTGCCACGCCGTCTTCAATCATTGCCGTACGCATGGACGCAGCCGTGTTGGTCGGCTTGATATCCGGTGTAGGAACAGAGGCGACAACTTCTTCATTGTCAGTCGCGTCGCCTGTTTCCGCCATAGCCTGCGGATCAGCATTAACAAGTGCGGCTATCACATCAGGCTGCGTGTCCACTGCAGTTTCCACGACAGCAATTTCCTCAAGCACCGGACGCGGTGTCGGAACAGCAACCGAGGCAAGCAGGACATCCGGCATCTTCGGCTTTTTGCCCGGCACAGGAACCAGACCGGCAATAAATGGCTCGTCCGCCTTCGGGGCTTCCTGCCCAAGTGCAGCCCGAATTGCCGCTTCTTCCGCCGCCGGATCAACTTTCATGACGGCAGGCTGGGGCAAAGCCTCGCCATTGCCATTGGCAATTGCGTTCGCGATGTCCGCCTGATCGGGCTCAGCAACAGCTTTTTGTACGGCCGCAAAACGAGGCTTCTTGTTCGGAACCGGAACCGCGAAAGCCAGCGCTTCCTGGCCATTGTTGTTCAGGTCAGCGTCAGGGCGCGGCGCGTCCAGCGCTTCCGCCTGTTCGCGGCGAGGCAACGTCGCAACAATGGCTTGCGGCGCCGGCGCTTCCGGAAGTGGCAGTGGCTCAATCGGCGCAGCCTGCTTCTTCGAGGGCTTGGGCGAGGCAGCAGCAACGGCAACTTCTTCGCCGCCGCCTACATCTTCGTCCTCATCCGCACCGCCGCCGAACAAGGCCTGCAGCAAAGTGCGCTTTTTACCGACACCGGAAGACCCGGCGCTTGCAAACAATGCTGAACTGCTGCCTTTGGACTTGCGGCTCTCATAGGCAGCCAGAGCAACTTCATATCCGGCCAGCGGCTTGCCGTCGCTTGGCACATGAATAGTGCGGCCATCTGGGAATACTGCCATTAATTCCCTGCGGCTCATACGCGGCCAATGACGCACATTGCCGACATCCATGTGCACAAAGGGCGAGCCCGATGTCGGGTAATAGCCAACGCCACCCACCTGCATCCGCAGTCCCGTGTAGCGTAACGACTTCAGCGAGACACCCGGAATATAAAAATCCATCGCCTTGCCGCGAATGTGCATGCTTTTCTCGGCAACACCATTCGAGCGCTTGCGCAACATCGAATTGGTCGCAGGCGAGCGATAGCCGCCGATCACATTGATATATTCGCTTGTTCCGGTCTTGCGATAAACTTCCCAAATCAGGTCAAACAGCCGCGGATCCATCTTGGTCGGCTCATTGCGCCGCCAGTCGCGCAAAGCGCGGTTCAGCTTGTTCAATCCATCGGGAAGATATTTGCCGTCGCGCTTGAACGTGATTTCTGAACGTTCATTGAGATGAACATGATAAATCTTCAACGTGCGGGTCTCTGCGTGCGCTTGCGGAGCGGCGAGCATGCCAAAGCCGACAGCCGCCATAGCAGCCGTCGCCTGCATCACTTTGGCTCCAAGAGCCCTCATCAAGCCAGTTCCCGTCAAACTGCCCCTCATATCCGTTACCACCAGCCAAAATATTGTTCTTGCAGGCAAAATAAGCCCTTCAGAACTTGTTTACCATGACCAGTGTCAACGGTTTTGGTTAACAGCCGATTAGTAAAACCAAAATTGCGTCAACCCGATGGCACGGCTGATGAAGCTGGATCGCTCTTTATAACATGGTGACCAAGAGGTAAACACCGCAAGTCCTGTCATCGTTAATCAGGCTTTTTCAACAGGTTAAGCAGTGAGAGCAAGATTTCGCTGATTTTCACCACGCGCTTAAGAAAGAATTAGGCGGCGTCGGCAGCATCATCATTGACCTCTTCCGGATCAATGCCGAATTCCTTGAGCTTGCGGTAGAGTGTCGAGCGACCGATGCCAAGACGTCGCGCGACTTCACTCATTTGCCCGTCATAATGGGAAATGGCACGCCGGATGATATCTTCTTCGATCTCCACCATCGGACGCATGTCGCCATCACGGGTAAGAATCGGCAAGGCGGAAACGTCCGACGTTGCAGCTACGGTAGGCGTACCGGCATCCAGCATTTCTTCGCGGTCAGTTTCGGGCAATGAAAGAGCAGATTCGATACGCGATGTCTGGGAGTGGATCTGCGGAAAATCTTCCGGCTGCAGTTCATGGCCATCACACATGACCACGGACCGGAAGACCGCATTTTCAAGCTGCCGCACATTACCCGGCCAGGCGAACGATTTCAGCATGGCCAGCGCGGCCGGTGAAACACCCTTCAGATTCTTTCGACCTTCCTCAGCGGCAAACCGGGCAACAAAATGCCGAACCAACCAGGGAATGTCCTCTTGCCGCTCGCGCAGTGGCGGAATGTGGATCGGGAATACATTCAGCCGGTAATAGAGATCTTCGCGGAAGTTTCCTTCGCGAACCTGATCGACAAGATTGCGATGCGTCGCCGAGATCAAACGGATGTCAACTTTGACAGTCTTGCGCCCGCCGACCGGATCAATTTCGCCTTCTTGTACCGCCCGCAGCAACTTGACCTGCGCTGACAAAGGCAGATCGCCGATTTCATCAAGAAACAGCGTGCCGCCATCGGCTTCTACAAATTTGCCCATATGCTTGTCGGAAGCGCCAGTAAACGAGCCCTTTTCATGGCCAAAAAGGATACTTTCCACCAGATTGTCAGGGATCGCACCGCAATTGACCGTGACAAATGGTTTGCCGCGGCGTTTTCCGGACCCTTGAATTGCGCGGGCTATAACTTCTTTGCCGACACCAGACTCGCCTTCAATAATGATTGGAATATTTGATTGTGCAGCCTTTTCGCCAAGGCGTATAACCCGCTCCATGGCGGCACTGCGGGTGACGATATCTTTGAAAGTCAGAGTACCGGCAGCAGAATGCTTGATCTTCTTGAACGCGCCTTCAAGCGCCTCAACCTTCAGCGCATTCGATATTGAAACATGCAGGCGCTCTGGCGAGACAGGCTTAACAACGAAGTCGAACGCCCCGGCGCGCATCGCAGAAATGACCGTATCAATGCCGCCTTGCCCGGTTTGGACAATCACCGGCACTTCAATCTCGCGATCATTCAGCCGCTCGAGCACAGTCATGCCGTCCATCTCGGGCATCATGAGATCAAGTATGACAACGGCAATGTCGCCGCCGCCCGGTCCTTCAAATGCAGCCAGGGCCTGAACGCCGTTTTCAACAGTCTGACATGCATAGCCCATGCGCGAAACGGCAGCCTCCAAAAGGCGGCGTTGCACAGGTTCGTCATCGACAATAAGAATTTTTGCAGTCATTCAGCCCCATGTCCTTTCACAAGGAATGGTATCAGTCTGGCAGAAATGCCTGAAAATGCCCTCAAGAAAACCGGTGAATTGTCTGTTATCAAAATTGGCACATATATCGCTATGCTGGTTTCCAGTAATGCCAGAACCGGCCGGAGAACACTGTTATGGTAGATCGCTTATATAAGCATAAACTTAATCACGCAACGTCAATTGCGACACACTCGCCGCAATCGGCGCATGAAATAAGCGAAAACCTGCCGGTTTGGGACCTTTCCGACCTTTATAGCGACCGCCAAAGCGCTCAACTCCAAGATGACGTAAAGGCAGCCAAGGCGAAATCCTTGACCTTTGAAACCGTTTGGAAGGGCAAGCTGACAGCCGAATCACTCAAGGCGGGCGGCGGCGATTTGGCTCGATCAATTGTGGAATATGAAGAGCTGGAAGAGTTGATGGGGCGCATCATGTCCTATGCAGGCCTTCTTTACGCAGAAGACAGCTCGAACCCGGAAAATGCAAAACTCTATGGCGACATCCAGGAACAGCTGACGGATGCTTCCTCACATTTGTTGTTTTACGCGCTCGATTTCAATCTGATCGAAGACACGGATCTGCAACGCGCGATGGATGAAAATCCGTTGCTTGGCCATTACCGTCCGTGGATCGATGACCTTCGAAAAGATAAGCCCTACCAGCTGGACGAAAAAACCGAGCAACTGTTTCTCGAAAAATCTGTGACAGGCCGCTCGGCTTGGAACAGGCTGTTTGATGAAACGATGACGGGTCTGCGCTTTGAGGTGAATGGCGAATCCTTGCCGGTCGAGCGCACATTGAACCTGATGCAGGACGCCGACCGTGAAAAGCGCAAGGCAGGCTCTGAAGCACTGGCCAAGACTTTTGGCGACAACATCCGCACCTTCACGCTGATAACCAACACCCTCGCCAAGGACAAGGAAATCTCTGACCGTTGGCGCGGCTTCACAGACATCGCCGATTCGCGCCATCTGGCCAACCGCGTCGAGCGCGAAGTGGTCGACGCATTGGCTGAGGCCGTGCGCCTCGCCTACCCGCGCCTGTCGCACCGCTATTATGCAATGAAAGCCAAATGGCTCGGGCTTGACCAATTGCAGCACTATGACCGCAACGCACCTTTGCCGACGGCACCAACGGCGAAGATCAGCTGGGAAGCTGCGCGCGACACAGTTCTCGACGCTTACGGTGCGTTTTCACCCGAAATGGCAGACATCGCCAAACGCTTCTTCGACAAGCGCTGGATTGACGCAAGCCTGCGCACAGGAAAATCCCCCGGCGCCTTCGCCCATCCGACCGTACCTTCGGTTCACCCCTATGTGCTCATCAACTATCAGGGCAAGCCGCGCGATGTGATGACGCTCGCCCATGAACTTGGCCACGGCGTGCATCAAGTGCTTGCAGGGCCACGCGGCCCGTTGATGAGCGCAACCCCGCTGACGTTGGCCGAAACTGCCTCTGTATTTGGCGAAATGCTGACATTCCGCTCCCTGCTTGAACGCACCACGGACATCGGCGAACGCAAGGCGATGCTGGCGCAAAAAGTCGAGGACATGATCAACACGGTCGTGCGCCAGATCGCCTTCTACCAATTCGAGCGCAAGGTTCATACCGAGCGGCGCAATGGTGAATTGACGGCAGACCGGATCGGCGAACTGTGGTTGGACATCCAGAAAGAAAGCCTCGGGTCGGCTGTAAATTTCGGACCCGGCTACGAAACCTTCTGGGCGTACATCCCGCACTTCATCCACTCGCCGTTCTACGTTTACGCCTACGCATTCGGCGACTGTCTGGTGAACTCGCTGTATGGCGTTTACCAGAACGCGGCATCGGGCTTTCAGGATAAATATTTCGACATGCTCCGGGCCGGCGGCACCAAACACCATTCAGAACTTCTGGCGCCATTCGGCTTGGACGCCACGGATCCGGGCTTTTGGAACAAGGGGCTGTCCGTAATCGAAGGTTTGATTGATGAACTGGCGGCAATGGAATGAGCGACATAAGGTCCATGTCGCAAGCCGGACAAGCTTGACTGTCCGTGTCCGCTAAACGTGGTCGTTGAACATCACCGGTACAAAAACACTAATGCCGCCATCGCCGCATCCTGATTTGCCGCCATTCGTCCTGTTGCAGGATGACATCATCGGCGTGCGCCGGTTGTTCGCCAAGCCGCGCGAAATCCTTGCCGCGCACAATGAACAAGAACTGGAGGCAGCGCTCGAGGCTGCCGAAAAGGCACGGCGCGATGGAAAGTGGCTCGCCGGCTATCTGTCTTACGAGGCGGGCTACCTCCTTGAAGACAAGCTGAAACCCTTGCTGCCCACAGGCCGCTCTGTTCCACTGATGCTGATGGGCGTATTTGATGAGGCCGACATCGCAAGTTTCCGCCCGCGCCAGCGGATGGACCCCGCGCCCCCTGCGCCACTTGGCGAGGCGGTTCCCTCATGGTCCCGGTCTGACTACACCGCACGCTTCAACACGCTTCGGCATCATCTGGCCATGGGCGATTGCTATCAGGCAAATCTGACATTTCCTGTCCACGCCCAATGGTCCGGCGATCCGCTGACGATGATCCATACACTGACTGAACGCCAGCCGGTGCGCCATGGCGCCGTGGTCAATCTGGGTGGCCCTTTGGTGCTGTCACGCTCGCCGGAACTTTTCTTTGAGGTCGATGCCGATGGCTGGATTGAGACGCGCCCGATGAAAGGCACCGCCCGCCGTGGCAAAACGCCAGAGGAAGATGAAGCGCTGCGCAAAGGGCTCAAGGGCGATGCCAAAAATCAGGCCGAGAACCGCATGATCGTTGACTTGCTGCGAAACGATATTTCACGCATCACCACGGTCGGCTCGCTGCATGTGCCCGAACTCTTCACTGTCGAAACCTACCCTTCCCTCCATCAGATGATCAGCCGCATCAAGGCCAGGCTTTTGCCGGGCCTTACGGTGCGCGACATCATGGCCGCTCTGTTTCCCTGTGGCTCGATCACCGGTGCGCCGAAAATCCGGGCGATGGAAATCCTCCATGCGCTGGAAGGCCAGCCTCGCAATGTCTATTGCGGGTCAATCGGCTGGATCGCACCGGACGGGCGCATGAGTTTTAATGTCGCAATCCGCACCGTGGTGCTGGAACAGGATGGCAAGGCCGTGTTCAATGTCGGAAGCGGCGTCATTTTCGACAGCAATGCGGACGAGGAGTATGATGAATGCCTGTTGAAAGCACGGTTCGCAGCCGGAGCAATCACACCTTCGGCCTGATAGAGACGCTGCGTTACGAGCCGGGCCAAGGCTGCATCCGCGCCGGGCTGCATCTCGACCGCCTCAAAAATTCTGCCCGTCACTTCCACCGCAATTTTCCCGCCCATGAAGCGGCAAGTCTGTTGTCCACCATCGCATCAGAAACCCCGCTGCGCGTGCGCCTGTTCCTTGATCCTGATGACAATTTGACCTGTACGACACATGATTTCACACCCATAAACGATGTCACCATATGGAAATTGGCAATTGCCAAGACAAAGCTCGACAGCATGGACATGCTCCTTGCGCATAAAACCTCGCGCCGTGACCAATACGACGCCGCACGTGCAGAATTTTCTGCGGGCGACGCAGACGAGGTCTTGATGGAAAACGAAAGCGGCTTCCTGTGTGAAGGGACCATTACCAGCCTGTTCGTGAGCCAAGAAGGAATATTCGTCACGCCCCGCCTCTCACACGGACTGTTGCGCGGCATCCTGCGGCAGGAGATGCTGGACAATGGTCAAGCCATTGAGGGCAACCTGAAACGCCGCGATCTGATCGGCGCGGAAGTCTTCGTCGGCAATTCCCTGCGCGGCCTGATACCGGCCAAACTGATTGAAAGTGCATGATGAGCGATCCAATCATCCACACGCCCTATGACGGCAGTTCCAAACCATTCACCATCGGACTGAAACCCCTCGACATTCGCCAATGGATCGAAATTGACCGGCACTTGCCCGGCTATCTGGATGAAAAAGCCCACCTTGCAGCCACCATTCCCGAAAAAGTCATCGTCTCGCAGGAAAGTTCGCTCCCCGCCCAGATCGAAATCCGCGACATGGTGGCCAACCACGTCACCAGCCATTTCCCGCAAGCCTATTTGCGCAGCGGCGATACCATGACGATCATACCGGCAGGCCGCACCATTGATCTGAACGCCACCAACTTTCCACCAATTCACATTGCTGCGACGCTTGTGCAAGAAGACCTCGTCCTGATGACCAAGGCGACAGAAGGCTGGCAATTGGCCGCAGCATCCGTCTGCTTCCCGTCCGCATGGACCCTCGAGGAAAAGTTCGGCAGACCCATGCATGTCATTCACAAACCGGTGCCGGGCTTCAGCGAAGGCACCCGCAACGCCGGTCTGATCGAGCGCATGTTTGACAATCTCAGCCCCGCGCAGCCGGTGATCCGCTGGAACTGGTCGCTCTATGGCGATGATAAATTATACCATCCCGTTTCAGACCATGGCATGAAACGGCGGTTCGGCGAGGACATTGAGCCGCGCAACATCAAGCTTCGTCTTGAGCGCCAGACATTGCGCAAACTGCCATCGAGCGGCGGCATCGTGTTCACCATCCGCATTCATGTGGACCCGCTGGAAGCTTTGGAAACCCATCCTGAAGGACCAGCATTGGCAGCATCCATCACCGCGCAGGTGGAGGCGCTTTCTGCCGATGAAATTGCCTATAAAGGCCTTGCCGACGAGCGCGAACGCCTGACAAAACGGCTCAATTTGATCGCGGGGTTGCCCCTACAGGTGTGAGTGTGGTTAAAGGGAAGGTGGCAAAAACACAATATTGCCGCCGTTTTCGCGCGTCCGCGTTCAGGAGAAGTGTAATTGAAAGCATCGAAATGGCCGGTCCACGGCGAAATAACCGGTCCAATTGTCATGATCGGTTTCGGCTCAATAGGTCACGGAACCGTCCCGCTGATTGAACGCCATTTCAAGATCGACAAGTCCCGTATGGTCGTCATCGACCCAAATGACGAAGACAAGCATCTGCTTGACGAACGCGGGATCGCTTTCAAACAAACCGCCATCACACGCGAAAATTACCGCGACGTCCTGACCCCGCTCCTGACCAATGGTCCCGGTCAAGGCTTTTGCGTCAACCTTTCTGTTGACACCGGATCCCTAGATATCATGAAGCTCTGCCGCGAACTCGGCGTCCTTTACGTCGATACGGTCATCGAGCCATGGGTGGGTTTTTACTACAACAAGAACGCCGACAATGGTTCGCGCACCAACTATGCGCTGCGCGAAACGGTCAAGAAAGAACGCAAGGCAAATCCGGGCGGCACAACGGCCGTCTCCTGCTGTGGCGCAAATCCCGGCATGGTCTCATGGTTCGTCAAGAAGGCGCTGGTTGATTTGGCCGCCGAGCTTGATCCCAAGCTCAAAGAGCCAAAATACAATGATCGCAAGGCGTGGGCCAAGCTGATGCAAAAGTTGGGCGTCAAAGGCGTCCACATCGCCGAACGCGATACCCAGCGCACCATCAATCCAAAGCCTTTCGGTGAGTTCCACAACACCTGGTCGGTCGAAGGCTTCATCTCCGAAGGCCTGCAACCGGCCGAGCTTGGCTGGGGCACGCACGAAAAGTGGAAGCCGAAAAACGCCAAGGGCCACAAGAAAGGCTCCAAGTGCGGCATCTATCTCGAGCAGCCCGGCGCCACCACGCAAGTGCGCACATGGTGCCCGACGCTCGGCGCCCAGTTCGGCCTGTTGGTCACCCACAATGAGGCGATCTCGATTTCAGATTACTACACCGTCAAGGGCGACAACGGCAAAGCCGAGTTCCGGCCAACGGCCCACTACGCCTATCATCCGTGCAATTCAGCCGTCGTCTCGCTCGATGAAATGTTCGGCAATGCCGGCACCAAACAAGAAAAGACGCATGTACTGCACCCGGAAGAAATTCTCGACGGCGCGGACGAGTTGGGTGTTTTGATCTACGGCCACAAGAAAAATGCCTACTGGTTCGGCTCGACGCTGAATGTCGAAGAGGCAACCAAACTCGCACCGCTGCAAAATGCAACCGGCCTGCAAGTCACATCCGCCGTCTTGGCCGGCATGGTCTGGGCATTGGAAAATCCGAAGTCCGGCATCGTCGAGTCTGACGAGATGGATTACCGCCGTTGCCTTGAAATTCAGAAGCCTTATCTCGGCCGCCTCAAAGGCTATTATACCAATTGGACTCCGCTCGACGGACGGCCCGGCCTGTTCAAGGAAAATATTGATCAGACGGATCCGTGGCAGTTCCGCAACGTCTTGGTACAATGAATGATTGAAAATAAGGCTGTAATGGGCAATGATCCTACACAGCCTTGTTTTCGCCGGTTTAGAATGTTGCAAGGCCGATATGCCGCGCGTTCGTGGTGAAGTGGGGAGTTTTAAAGAATGACCAAGCGTTTTGGATATGCCGTTCTGGCGCTTTCCGGGTTTCTGGCTTCATGCCAAACCTATGACGTAAACACCGGGCCGGATATGGTGTCACCAAAGCCCGCCGGAATTGACGGCGAGTGGGTTGATACCCGCGGCATCAACACGGCAACTTTCCGCGCGGGAACCTTCTCTTCGGTTGCCACAGACACCGGCAAAGTTGCGGCACGCGGCTCTTATACATATCGCGACCCGCAGAATGTCGATCTGGCCTTCACGTCGCTGATCCGCAACACCACCGTCAATGCAGCCTGCATCGTTGTCATGCCAAGCCAGTTGAATTGCACCACATCATCGGGCGCAACGTTCACGCTGGTGCGCAAGGCAGCCACGCCCGGCGGCGCACAGGTCATGACCGCGCCGACACCTGCGGTTAAGCCGGTCGTTCAAGGCTGAGGCTTGCCAACCAATCATAATTTTGAAAAAGGTCCGCAAGTCGGGCCTTTTTCGTGTTGATATGACGCATTGAATTCAAGCGGCCAGCCGCTAGATTTCCGCCCAACAAGTCAGGACGGCATTTTATGGAACTCACAACAACGATCGACCAAGCCAAATCGCGCGCGCTTGGCCCCCTCCCTGCCGATCATCCGGCGGTCAAGATAGGCAAGGTCGGCGTCATGCTGGTCAATCTCGGCACGCCGGATGGCACAGACACCGCCTCCATGCGGCGTTATCTCAAGGAATTCCTGTCTGATCCGCGGGTCATTGAAACCCCGCGTCTCATCTGGTGGCCGATCCTTAACGGCGTAATTCTCAACACCCGCCCAAAAAAATCCGGCAAGGCCTACGCACAAATCTGGAACAAGGAACTTGATGAATCCCCGTTGCGCACTTTTACCAGAGCGCAGGGTGAGAAGCTGGCGTTGGCCATGCAGGACCATCCAAATGTGATTGTTGAATGGGCGATGCGCTACGGCAATCCGTCGATGGAAAGCGTCTTGACCAAACTGCGTGAACAGGGCTGCGAGCGCATTTTGTGCTTTCCGCTCTATCCGCAATATGCGGCGGCAACGACAGCCTCGGTCAACGACAAGCTGTTCGAAGGCTTGATGAAAACCCGCTACATGCCGGCCGTTCGCACCGTGCCGCAATATCACGATGAGCCGGTCTACATTGAGGCTCTGGCCCGCTCGATTGAAAAGCATCTGGCAAGCCTCAGCTTCGAGCCGGAAATTGTCATCGCCTCCTATCACGGCATCCCGCAGAGCTATTTCAAAAAGGGCGACCCTTATCATTGCCACTGCATGAAAACGACGCGGCTCCTGCGCGAGCGGCTCGGCTGGTCAAAGGAAAAGCTGATCACCACGTTCCAGTCGCGCTTCGGCCCGCAGGCTTGGTTACAGCCCTACACCGACAAGACGGTAGAAAAACTGGCAAAAGACGGCGTCAAGTCCATCGCGATTTTCAATCCGGGCTTTTCTTCCGATTGTCTGGAAACACTGGAAGAGATCGCAGGCGAAGTCGGCGAAATTTTCCACCATGCAGGCGGCACCAACTTCAGCCACATCCCCTGCCTCAATGATTCCGACGAAGGAATGGCCGTCATCGAGCACATGGTGCGGCGCGAGTTGCAAGGCTGGGTTTAACTTAGGTTGCACATTAGCAAAATTTGAACCTTCCCGCCTTAAGGTGAGCGCTTGATCGTGTTCAACCCCGGGCGGCAAGAAGATGCAAAATATACCCCAGCGGATCGAAATTCCGCTCAACAAGACACGCACCGCATTTATGGGAGTCCTATGGCTGGGCCTTGCAATGGGCTCGCTGTATTTGGCGATAAATTCGCTGGACCCGTTTTATTGGCAAACCATCCACATCAACATTGAAGGCACCACCTGGCTGATGCGCAAGCTGCCCGTGGCGGCGCGGGTTGGTATTCTCGGTTCAATTGGCTTGGCGTTGTTGTGGCTGTCTTTCATCACAATGCAACGCCAGTTGTCCAACGCGCCCGCTCTCACCATGGATGCAGACGGCATCGAAGGCTACAAAAACAACATTTCGCACACCACACACCGCATGCGCTGGGACGAAATCGGCGACATCACCTCCAATTACGGGACACTGTCCATCTATTCCAAGCGCGAAAGCATGTTGGCCAAACGCAAAGTCATCGTCGTCCAGACTGATACTGTTGGAAAATCTGCCAACGACATTGTCGCGACGATGCAGGCCTTCATGTTGGCAAGCAGACTGTCAGGCGCTTCATCAACACAAGCGCAGCCATATTCGCAGGCACCGCAGCGTGGTTACGACGCACCGCTTCCTTCCAGCCCGTCAATGGGCATGACAGCGCGGGGCATGACAGCGCGCGCGCCGTCACAGCAGCCTCAACAGCCGCAACTTGTCACGCGGCCCTCTTCCGCCATGGCCAATGCTGCAAAACCATCCTTCGGCACACGCCGCAATTCTTGAGAACATTAACCTGTCATAAACTGCTCACACTGATGTTGCGGCACGAAACCTGCTAATCAACAAATCCAATTGAATCGCAGGCAAGCAATACCCAATTGATTCCATCGCAGTGCACAGTCGCTGCCGACAAGAGGCGGGAAACATGTTCCAGGGATTTGACATCATCATTCCAATATTGGTCGTATTGGCATTTTTGTTTCTATTTGCAGGCATCAAGACCGTGCCACAGGGTTATAATTACACCGTTGAGCGTTTCGGACGTTATACCAAGACACTGACACCGGGCCTTAACTTGATCGTTCCATTCGTTGACCGCGTTGGCGCGAAGATGAACATGATGGAACAGGTGATGGATGTTCCGACCCAGGAAGTCATCACCAAAGACAACGCGTCTGTCGCTGTTGATGGCGTTGCCTTCTTTCAGGTGCTGAACGCCCCGCAGGCCGCCTATCAGGTCGCCAACCTCCAGAACGCCATATTGAACCTCACCATGACCAACATCCGGACCGTCATGGGCTCGATGGACCTTGATGAACTCCTGTCCAACCGCGACGCCATCAACGGCCGCCTGCTGAACGTGGTCGATGATGCAGCCCATCCATGGGGCATCAAGATGACCCGCGTCGAAATCAAGGACATCAATCCGCCGAAAGATCTGGTCGAATCCATGGGCCGCCAGATGAAGGCCGAGCGCGACAAGCGTGCGCAAATTCTCGATGCCGAGGGCGAACGCGCCGCGCAGATCCTGCGCGCAGAAGGCCTGAAGCAGAGCCAGATCCTCGAAGCAGAAGGCAAGCGCGAAGCCTCGTTCCGCGACGCAGAAGCCCGCGAGCGTCTGGCGGAAGCCGAAGCCAAGGCAACCGAAATGGTTTCCATGGCCATTGCCAAGGGCGACGTGCAGGCGATCAACTATTTCGTCGCTCAGAAATACACCGAAGCCATGGCCAAGATCGGCTCGGCGCCCAACAGCAAGATTGTTCTGATGCCGATGGAAGCATCCTCACTGATCGGCTCGCTCGGCGGCATCGGCGCAATTGCCCGCGAAGTGTTCGGCTCCAACGACGCGCCGAAATCAACACCCCCGACGGCACCGCGCAACCGCATCCCGCCAACCGGCGGCGCGTAAGAAGGACAAAACCAGATGATCGCACAAATCGTCGGTGAACTTGGACCATGGAACTGGGTCGCCATCGGCCTCGTCCTCCTCGTTCTGGAAATCGCCATCCCCGGCGTATTCCTGCTCTGGTTCGGCATGGCGGCGATCCTTGTCGGTGCCTTGTCGATCATGCTCGCCAACGCCGCCTTCTGGCCTTGGGAAGCCCAGATACTGGTCTTCATCGTGTTGTCACTGGTTCTGGCCTTTTACGGCAAGCGCATGATGGACAAAGGCGACGTGACCGATGAGCCGCTGCTCAACAAGCGCTCGGAACAGATGATCGGTCGCACGGCAACACTGACCGAACCGATCGCCGAAGGCTACGGTCGCATACGCCTCGGCGACACGCTCTGGCGCGTCAAAGGCCCGAACCTGCCCATCGGCGCACGCGTCAAGGTCGCAGCCGTACAGGGCAACGAGCTCGTCGTCGAAACAGCGTAAATAGTTGATGTTTAAAAAATCAAAGCCGGTGCGAAAAGCGCCGGCTTTTCAGAGCATTTCCAGATTTGATGGAACATCAAACGTTTAAGGAAAATGCGACAAAACTGAGAGTAAGAGACGCTCAAAGATTCAAAGAAACGTCGCGCGGCTCTAAGCCGCCCCGATCCGCAGCAAATCGTGGATATGAATAATCCCGACAGGCCTGCCATTGTCCGTCACCATCAGCGCCGTAATAGCCGAAGCATTGGCAATATCGAGCGCCTTGGCGACCAGCATGTCCGGCTTTATCGTCTTTGGCGAACGTGTCATCACCTCGTCAACAGACATCGACAGAAGGTCGAGATTGATCTTCCGGCGCAAGTCACCATCCGTGATGATGCCGATCAACTGCCCGTCATCGGTGACAACCCCCACGCAGCCAAACCCCTTGCCGGTTATTTCCATGATCGCATCGCGCATGCCGGTGCCGCTCGCCACCAATGGCACGCGCTCATCGCGATGCATGATGTCGCTGACATGGGCAAGGCTTGCCCCCAACTTGCCGCCTGGATGAAACTTGTGGAAGTCTCCAGCCGTAAACCCGCGCGATTCCAAAAGCGCCACAGCCAGCGCGTCACCAATGGCAAGCTGCATTAATGTTGACGTGGTCGGCGCAAGGCCATGCGGGCACGCCTCCTCAGCCTTCGGCAATTTCAGCAAAACGTCCGCTTCCCGCGCCAAGGTCGAATTCTCACCGGAGGTCACAGCAATCAGCGGAATCGCGTAGCGGCGCGAATAGGCAACAATGCCCTTGAGTTCCGCCGTCTCACCCGACCATGACATGGCCAAGATCACATCGTCCCGCGCAATCATCCCAAGATCGCCATGATTGGCTTCCGCCGGATGCACAAAGAATGCCGGTGTGCCTGTCGAAGCCAGCGTCGCCGCAATCTTCGAGCCGATATGCCCGCTCTTGCCGACACCGGTGACGATCACCCTTCCCTTCGCCGCACCAAGCGTCTGCACGGCCGTGGCGAACGGCTCGGCCAAGCCATTGTCGAGCGCTTCGATCAGGCTGTTCAATCCGCCAAGTTCCGCGCTGATGGTGCGCATCGCGCTCTTGGCGGCCTCGCTGGGCTCACTGTTTGCCGGGGAAGATGGTCTGTCAGTCATTTTCATGCCGCTGGGTTAAATCAACAGCGCGAAAAGTGCAAAGCGCTTTTGAGCTTGTTGGGCAAGGCTTTGGCCAAAAGCACAATCTGAAACGAAACGTTAACCATGGGTGTTTAGGTTTCAGTAACAGTTATCGCATTCTCGAAGGTGGACATGGGCCCGTCCAGACGCATCAGCGCGCATTCACTCGGCAATTGGCCGCGTCTGTCATTGGCGCTGGCCTGCGCCATGATGCTGTGCGCGCCAACGCCAGCCGCCTTCGCGCAGGAAAGCGGCTTGCGCGGAACCGTTAAGGAAACCGGCCAGGAAACAACTGATCCGCTCAACAAAAAGAAGAAAAAGAAAGTCACCAAGCTTGAGGCGGCACAAGCGGCCGCCCCGCAGCCGGTCGCCCGTTACGAACCGGCTGATCTTGATCCGAATGCAAATCCGGATGATCCAAAATCCGACAATCCCGATCAAGTCAGTGCAGCATCAAACAGTGACGCATCACCCGCCAAACCATTAGCGGCCAACACATCCAGCGATCCAACCGCGACCGACACTTTAACGTCATCGGCAAATGCCGACACGCCACTGGACCCGCAAACCACCGCCACTTCCGTGCGGGAAAACGAAGCACCGGCCCCCTTCAGCCCGACGCCAAGCGACGGCTCGCTGGAGCGGGATGATTTTGTGCGCGCCAAGAAAGACAACCTCAAAGAAGCCCCGATCGAAGGCCTCGACAAGACAGCCGAGACCGATCCCTACGCCCCCCCCGGCATTGCCGCAGGCGCGTTCACATTGCGTCCAACCCTCGAACAAGGCCTGCGCTGGACCAACAATTCGGACAATTCCGCAACTGGTGGCAAGGCGCTCATTTCAGAGACAAATCTCAAACTTCGAGCCGAATCCAACTGGCTGCGCCACAAGCTCAACCTTGAGGCAACGGCAGGTTTCCGCAAATCTGTGTCGGGCGAAAGCGTGTCAGATCCGTCTTTCGGCATCGCCGCCGATTTGCAGTTGGATGTCTCGACCTCAACCCAAATCAACGCCAAGGCAAGCTGGGACCGCTCGAGAGAGTCGGCGTCTGCGCCCGCTTTGGTCACCGGAACATTCACACGGCCGGATCTCGACACGCTGCGCGCCAGCATTGGCACAAGCTATGATCCGGGCCTGTTCGGTATCGCCGCAACCGGCCAGGTCACACGGCAAATATACGGGACTGCCAACAACGCGCTTGGCGTTGCCGTGCCGCAGGATGACCGCAATAACACATTCGCCTCGCTCACCTTGCGCGGCAGTTATGATATGTCACCGATTTTGACCCCATTCATCGAGGTCGAAGCCGGCCGGCGTTTCTATGACAAGACACTGGACAGCTACGGCCTTGCCCGCTCCGCGAACCGTTTGGGCGCGCGCGCTGGTTTGGCCGCTAACTACAGCGAAAAATTGTCCGGTGAAATTGCCGCCGGTTGGCTGCAGGAAAACATAGACGATCCGGCGCTCAGCGATGTCTCCGGGCTGGACCTTCGCGGCACGATGAACTGGTCGCCGCGCCGCGGCACCAATCTGGCGCTGACACTTGCAACACTGGTTGAAGGCTCAACGCTGGCCACATCTTCCGGCTCGGTTCTCTACTCGACCAATGCCAGCCTCACCCACGCCTTGCGCGACAATCTCGAAGCAAATCTGGCCCTTGGCGCGGGCTGGCGGATTTACGAAATGGGTGCCTACCAAGACACGATCATGTCCGGCGAAGCTGGCCTTACCTGGTGGATGAACCGTTACGTGGGCCTCAATGGTCGCGTTCGCCATGAACAGGTGCTCAATCTTGATCCCGCCCGCGCATATGGTGCCACAAGCGTCTATCTTGGCGTCACACTTCGTCGCTGATTGCCAGGGTCAGGTCCTATTAATTTCGCTGAAATGGCAGGCCAGTGGCAAAAATATGCCAGGAAAAGCACGAAGGGCGGGCCGAGGCCCGTTCGAGCGGTTTGACAACGCAGATTGCAGACAGTTGCCTGCCATTTCACTGAAATTAATGGGATATGACCCTAACGCCCGGCTTTCCGGCGCTCCATCGGTGATGTGCTCGAAAGCAATTCCCTCGCCGTCCGCGCGATATAATCATGCAGATCAGGCCGCCACAGCGCAAATGCAAGGTTGGCCTCGACAAACCCCTCTTTCGAGCCGCAATCAAACGTGCGCCCTTTAAAATGGCTGCCGTAAAAAGGCTGGTCTTTCATCAGCTTGAGCATGGCGTCAGTCAGCTGAATTTCATTGCCGGTGCCCCGTTCCTGCGTTTCAAGATAGTTGAAAATCTCGGGCTGCAAAATGTAGCGCCCATTGATGTAAAGATTTGAAGAAGCCGTTCCAGCCTTTGGCTTTTCCACCATCCCGTTGATCTTGAAACCAGATGCGGCATCTTCGCCGCGCCCGACAATGCCATATTTATGCGTCTCGGCCGGGTCGCATTCCTGCACGGCAATGATGTTGCTGCCGGTCTCGCTGTAAAGCTGCACCATTTCCTTCAGGCAACCCTGTTCCGCCTGCATGATCATGTCCGGCAGCAATAGGGCAAACGGCTCATCGCCGACCAGATCACGGGCGCACCAGACGGCGTGGCCAAGACCAAGCGGCACCTGCTGGCGCGTAAAAGAAGTTGTTCCAGGCGCGGGTTGGATGCGCTGCAAGCGGGCAAGTTCTTCGTCCCTGCCGCGTTCGGCGAGCGTGTTGTAAAGCTCAAACTGAACGTCGAAATAGTCCTCGATCACGCCCTTGTTGCGGCCCGTCACGAAGATGAAATGCTCAATACCGGCTTCGCGTGCCTCATCGACAACATATTGAATGACCGGCTTGTCAACGACCGTCAGCATTTCCTTCGGTATGGCCTTGGTCGCGGGCAGGAAACGGGTTCCAAGTCCGGCAACCGGAAATACGGCTTTGCGAATTTTACGCGGCGCTGCGCTCATCAAATGTCGTCCTTGTTTGTGCGTGGACACTTTCACGACAAATTTGAGATTCAGATAACATCAGTCAATCTGGCGGTCATGAATTGCGCTTGGCACCGGTACTTTTTTGGTTTGCTCGGAACATGGTAAACCAAATCCTAACCGGACCAAGCGAAGATTGCCGACGAATCGCCGGAAGGCAAAGGAGCGCAATACATGTCGCATGATTTCTTGACACGCAGAAACGTGCTGGCCGGAGCCGTCGCATGTGTGGCCACTGCCGCTTTGCCGACACTCGCCACTGCCGATGCCGGCTTTCGTGGCTTCATCGCCAATTTTGCCAGCGTTGCGCAAAAAAATGGAATTTCCGCAGAGACCTATCGCGCGGCGTTCGCCGGCATAAATGACATTGACCCGGAAGTGCTGGTCAAAGCCCGCACCCAACCGGAATTCAAGGCACCAGTCTGGGATTATTTCGACAACCGCGTTCATGAACGTTCTGTCGAAAACGGGCAGGCGATGGCTCGCAAATACAAGCCATGGCTCGACCGGATTGAATCAAGCTACGGTGTTGATCGAAACATCCTCTTGGCAATCTGGTCGATGGAGACCAATTATGGCGAAATCCTAAAGCGTCCGGATGTGGTCCGCTCGACCATCAGGTCGCTGGCAACGCTCGCCTATGGAGACAAGCGTCGCGCCAAATACGCCCGCTCGCAACTGATCGCAGCGCTGAAGATACTCCAGCGCGGCGACATCTCGGTCAAAGGCCTGCAAGGATCATGGGCCGGTGCCATGGGGCATACGCAGTTTATCCCCACAAGTTTCCTCATATACGGCGTCGATGTTGACGGCGATGGACGCCGTGACATCTGGAACTCGATTCCCGATGCGCTTGGCTCGTCTGCCAATCTCCTGCGCAAGAATGGTTGGCAGGGTGGTCGCACATGGGGCTACGAAGTCGATTTGCCGGGTTCCGGCAAGTTCCCCGCAGGCGCTGCAAGTCTCGACAAATGGGCAGCGCTTGGCGTAGCTCGTGCCAACGGCAAGCCGTTCCGCAATGGCAGTGACAATGCAACGCTGAAGCTGCCGGACGGGCGCAGCGGTCCCGCCTTCCTGATGCTCAAGAACTTCAGGGTCATCAAAGCCTACAACAATGCCGACAAATACGCGCTCGCCGTCGGCCTGCTTGCCGACCGGATTGCAGGCAACAAGGAATTGGTACGCGACTGGAAACGTCCGTTCACCCTGCTCAGCATTCCCGAGCGGGAAGAATTGCAGAAACGCTTGACCAGCGCCGGTTTTTACGACGGAAAGCCGGATGGAAACATCGGTTCCGGTACCAAAGCAGCGATTCTGGGATACCAAGAGGCCGCCGGGTTGACGCCGGACGGCTATCCAAGCAAAGAACTCCTTGAGTATATGCGCAACCGCTAGAAAGCGAACCGTTTGCAGGTATTGATTGCGCAATAAAAGGCTGAGACGTGAAATCCATCCGGGCAAAATTCTTGGCAATCGGACTGGCAGCAAGTTTGGCTTTGCCACTTGCCTCAGCCCCTGAATTCGCCAATGCCCAAGAGCGGCGCACACCTTCCATTCTCGAATTTTTTGGTCTGCGCCCCGCCAAACCGCGCGTGATCATCCTTCAGGACGCTCCTGTCAGGAAAAAGGTGACAAAACGCACGAAAACGCCCGGCCGCAAAAAATCAAAATCTGTCCCGGGATCACCCGGGGGCGGGACAACGACATTTGCACCTTCTCCGGATGGCACGCCGGCAATTCCCGAAAAGGCACTCGACGCAAAATCGGTCCTCGTGGTTGGCGACTTCATGGCAGGCGGTCTTTCCGAAGGTCTTGAAACAGCCTTTGAAGCAGAAGCCGGCGTTCGCGTCATCGACAGATCAAACGGCTCATCCGGCTTCATCCGCGACGACGTCTACAATTGGCCGCAAAACATCACCACGCTTCTTGGCGAAACCAAGCCATCGGTCGTCGTCGTAATGATCGGCACCAATGACCGCCAGCAATTGAAGGTCAATGGCGTTCGAGAACCAATCGAAAGCCCCGCCTGGACTGCTGAATATGACCGCCGTGTGAGTTCCTTCAGCACCGCCTTGAAAGTCTCGGGAGTGCCTGTCGTCTGGGTGGGACTGCCGCCCTTCAAACAGCAAACCATGAGCGCTGGCATTCTTGCGTTCAACGATTTGTATGAGAAGAATGCCATGGCCATTTCAGGCCAGTTTGTCGATATCTGGGATGGTTTCCTCGACGATCAGGGCGCGTTCACGATCAATGGGTTTGACTATACGGGCCAACCTGCAAAACTTCGATCGAGCGATGGCATCAATTTGACAACTGCCGGCAAGCGCAAGGCTGCATTTTTTGCCGAAAAACCAATTCGCATCGCCTTGGGATCTTTGCCGCAAAGCGCGCCACTGGCAACCACACTTGGCCCATTTGCACTGCCGGGCCCGGTTCGCCCCGCCGCAGCATTGCCGGGAAACATCACCAGCCTGCCACCGATTTCACTGTTCGATCCCGCATTCGACGGCGCAACCGAATTGCTGGGCGCATCGACTGCACCCGTTGCCAACGCCAATTCCCTCCCGGCAACAGCACTTTACCAACGCGGCGAAATGCCCAAACCGCAGGCAGGCCGCATTGATGAAGTCCGCGTTCGCGAAAAGATTTCACCACTGCCGACCGGTCAAACCGGCAGTGTGGCGACCTCGCCCTGAACCTGATTTGTCAGCGAAGCGTTTCGAGCTTCCTTGAAACAAGCCAAGCGACCGGGAAAGCCAGGATAGCGCCAGCTGCCGCAGCAATCGAAATTTCAGATCCGCCATCTTTGCCGATCGTCAAGGCCGCAATCACCGCCACACCGGCCAAAACTGTGCCTGCCAGAATGTAGATAAATCCAAAAAGTCTGCCCATGTCAAAACACCCCGCACCGGCCAACCATTGCCGGTTTCGTGAGGGAATGTCCGCCAACAGCGTTCGGCGGACATTGATCCAAAGCAACTAAATCGCAGACAAATACATTTCCGGGTTTGATGAAACATCAAACGTAAAAAGGAAAATGCGCCAAACAGCAAAGACAGGACGATCGTTTTGAATCTCTCAAAACGTTTGCCCTGTTACCGCGGCAGGACGCTGATACCCATCAGCGCTTCGTCAATCGACCGCGCAGCCTGACGGCCTTCGCGGATCGCCCAGACCACCAGCGATTGGCCGCGACGCACGTCACCGGCAGCGTACACCTTGTCAATATTGGTGCGGTAATCATTGGTATTGGCGACAATATTGGTGGAACCGCGCCGATCTGTCGAAGCGGCGATTCCGTCACCCATCTGATCCACCAAGCCGCCTGCCAAGGGTCCGGCAAAACCAATGGCAACGAACGCCAAATCCGCCATGATGAAAAACTCCTTGCCGGCAATCGGCTTGCGCTTTTCATCCACTTCGCAGCACTTCACATGGGTCAAAACGCCATCTTCGCCGACAAATGCCAGCGTTGCGACCTGAAATTCACGCTCGGCGCCTTCTGCCTGTGACGAAGACGTCCGCATTTTTGTCGCCCAATAAGGCCAAACTGCCAGCTTGTCTTCCTTCTCGGGAGGCTGCGGGCGAATATCAAGTTGGGTCACGCGCACTGCACCCTGACGGAAGGCTGTTCCAACACAGTCAGAAGCCGTATCGCCGCCGCCAATCACAACAACATGCTTACCGCCGGCAACGATTGCCTCTGCGGGCCAGGCAATCGACTGTATGTCCTCGCCGCCGACGCGCTTGTTCTGCTGTACGAGATAAGGCATTGCATCATGAACGCCGACCAGTTCCGTGCCGGGAATTCCAGCCGGACGGGGCTTTTCCGAACCGCCGCAATAGAGAACGGCGTCATAGGCGGACGTCAGCTCGTCCATGCTTTTGTCAGTGCCAACATTGACATTGCAGTAAAATGTGACGCCCTCGCCCTTCATCTGCTCCACACGGCGGTCGATGAAATGCTTTTCCATCTTGAAGTCCGGAATGCCAAAGCGAAGAAGGCCGCCAACTTTCGACTCGCGCTCATAGACATGCACATCATGCCCGGCACGGCCAAGCTGCTGCGCCGCGGCCATGCCGGTTGGACCGGAGCCGATGATAGCCACGCGCTTGCCGGTCTTCTTGTCCGAAGGCTGCGGCACGATATGCCCAAGTTCATAGGCCTTGTCAGCAATCGCCTGTTCAACAGTCTTGATCGCCACCGGCGCATCTTCAAGGTTAAGCGTGCAAGCTTCCTCGCAAGGCGCCGGGCAGATGCGGCCGGTGAATTCCGGGAAATTGTTGGTCGAATGCAGGTTGCGGATCGCATTGTCCCAATCGCCGTTATAAACCAGATCATTCCAGTCAGGAATCTGGTTGTGCACCGGACAACCCGTATCACCATGGCAATAAGGCACGCCGCAGTCCATGCAGCGCGCCGCCTGTTTCTGGACTTCGCTCCCGCTCATCGGCAGCGTGAATTCGCGGAAATGGCGAATGCGGTCGGAAGCTGGCTGATACTTCGCCACCTGCCGGTCGATCTCGAGAAAACCTGTTACCTTGCCCATAGATTTTCTCCTTATTCCGCTGCCACGCTCATGCGCGCCTGTTCCATCTCAATGAGCGCCCGGCGATATTCTACCGGCATCACTTTGCGGAACTTGGCGCGATAGCTTGCCCAATTGTCGAGTATTGTTTTGGCACGCGTTGAGCCAGTGAAGTGCATGTGGTTGGAGATCAGTTGGTAAAGCCGCTCCTCGTCATGGCGCGTCATATCGCCGGAAACATCCACACGCCCCATATGCGCGATGTCGCCGCCGTGATGGTGCAGTTTTTCCAAAAGATCATCTTCTTCTGGAACCGGCTCGAGTTCGACCATCGCCATATTGCAGCGCTGAGCAAAATCACCGGCCTCGTCCAAAACATATGCAACGCCGCCAGACATGCCCGCCGCAAAGTTGCGCCCGGTCTCGCCAAGAACGACAACGACGCCGCCGGTCATGTATTCGCAGCCGTGGTCGCCCACGCCTTCAACGACGGCGATTGCACCGGAGTTGCGCACGGCAAAGCGCTCGCCCGCAACACCGCGGAAATACACTTCACCTTCCGTCGCGCCGTAAAGCACCGTATTGCCGACGATGATCGAGTCTTCGGCAACAATCTTCGACTTGTCCGACGGGCGAATGATGATGCGCCCGCCCGACAGGCCCTTGCCGACATAATCATTGCCGTCGCCGGTCAGCTCGAACGTAACGCCGCGCATCAGGAACGCACCGAACGACTGCCCGGCCGTGCCGGTCAGTTTGACGTGGATTGTATCGTCCGGCAGGCCTTTCTGGCCATAGCGCTTGGCAACCGCACCAGAGAGCATGGCTCCGGCAGAGCGATCCACGTTCTTGATATCGACCGCAATCTCGACCTTTTGCTTGCGATCCAAGGCGGGTTGCGCCTCTGCAATCAGCTTACGGTCGAGAATGTCAATGATCGGATGAACCTGGCGCTGTGTCCAATAGGTGTCTTCAACTGCAGCCTCCGGCTTATGGAATATCTTGGTAAAATCGAGGCCCTTTGCTTTCCACAGCGAAATCGCCGTTTCCTTTTCAAGAAGCTCGGAACGGCCAATCAATTCCTCCATCTTGCGAACGCCCATGGCCGCCATCAACTGGCGCACCTCTTCGGCGACGAAGAAAAAGTAATTGATGACATGCTCAGGCGTGCCCTTGAAGCGCTTGCGCAAAACCGGATCTTGTGTGGCAACGCCGACCGGGCACGTGTTGAGATGGCACTTGCGCATCATGATGCAGCCTGCGGCAATCA
>JANMEX010000277.1:0-5167 GCA_031377485.1 Phyllobacteriaceae bacterium | reverse complement strand
GATTGATAACCAATCCTCATTTTTCTTTCACGCCAACTCGGCGCTTCATGGGCCCATAAGTTTAAACTGGGAGTCGGAAAATGACAGTCTATATGGTGGAACGTGATCTTAAGGGGATCAGCATGGCCGATCTGGGCGGTGCCCAGCAGGCCGCGATCAAGACTGCGCAGGATATGACCGCGCAGGGGACCAAAATCAGCTACATCCGCTCGACCTTCGCGCCGGAGGATGGGCGCTGCATGTGCCTGTTCGATGCGGCTTCGGATACCGATGTCAGGCGGCTGAATGACACGGCTGGGTTGCCTTACCACAGTGTTGTTGCGGCCCTTGATCTGACCCCCTGAGCTGGAGGACAGGTCGGCGAGAAAGCGTTCTAATCGGGTGATAACAGCGGGGGAATCCGGGTTATGGGCCAAAGACAGCATATTCTTGATGCCATCGGCAACACGCCACTGGTCGAATTGCGCCGGATCGTCCCCGACAGTGGAGCCCGGATCGTGGCCAAGCTGGAATCGGCCAATCCGACCGGCAGCATGAAGGACCGGCTGGCGCGGATGATCGTGCAGCGGGCGGCGGCGGCGGGCCGCTTGCCGCCGGGTGGTACGGTGGTGGAATATACCGCCGGAACCACCGGGATTTCGCTGGCTCTGGTGGCAAGTGCCTTGGGCTACAAGACACATTTCGCGTTTTCTGATGCCTTCAGTGACGAGAAGCGCTTTGCGATGCTGGCGTATGGCGCCACGATCACCGATGTGCCCAGCGACAACAAGAAGATCACCAAAGACCTGATTCAGGCGATGATTGCCAAGGCCGGTCAGATCAGCCAACAGCCCGGCCATTGGTGGGCCGATCAGTTGAACAACACCGACGGGGCCGATGGGTATGCAGGCTTGGGCGATGAGATATGGCAACAGACCGCCGGTCAGGTCGATGCACTGGTGCATACCGTCAGCACCGCGCATTCACTGCATGGCATGAGCCGGGCGCTGCGCCAACACAACCCGGCCCTGGCAGTCTATGCGGTGGAGCCTGCCGAGTCGGCGGTCTTATCGGGCCAGCCACCGGGGTCGCACAAAATCGAAGGCATCGGCCTCGGCTTTCTGCCGCCGCTCTGGCACCCCAACGAGGTGACCGAGATTCTGACCGTCTCGACCGATGACGCCAAAGCCATGGCCCGGCGTCTGGCCCGCGAAGAGGCGATCTTTGCGGGCACCTCGACAGGGGCCAATATCGTGGCGGCGCTGCGAATTGCGGCGCGGCTGGGGCCGGGCAAGACGGTTGCGACGCTGATCATCGATTCCGGCCTGCGTTACCTCAGCACCGATGTGTTCCGCAACCTGGTATAGGCCGCAATTGCACAGGATTTGTGCTATGATGGGCGAAAGCTTCAGTCGTGAAACGAATTCGGGGGACACATGCAGACCAGCGTGATTGATCTGATCGGCAATACCCCCTTGGTTCCGCTGCGCCGACTGGTGCCGTCGGGCCACGCCCGGGTTTTGATCAAGCTGGAATCTGCCAATCCCACCGGCAGCATGAAGGACCGGGCGGCGCTCGCCATTGTGCGCCGTGCCGCGAAAGCCGCACGGTTGCAGCCGGGCGATACCATTGTCGAATGCACCAGCGGCAGCACCGGAACCTCGCTGGCCAGTGTCGCGGTGGCGCTGGGTTACAAATGTCTGCTGGTGTCCTCGGATGCGTTCAGCGCCGAAAAGCTTTCGCATATGCAAGCGCTTGGGGCTGATTTACAAATCCTGCGCAGCGACAACAAGAAGATCACGGTCGAATTGGTGACTGCCCTGATCGAAACATCACGGCAACTGAGCCAGCAGCCCGGTCATTTCTGGGCGGATCAATTCAATAACACCGACGTGCTGGCCGGTTATGCGGCCTTGGGCGATGAGATCTGGACACAGACCGAAGGGCGTATCGACGCCTATGTGCAAGGCGTAGGCACCGGCGGCTCGCTGCGCGGCACGGCCGAGGCGCTGCGCCTGCATGATCCGACCATCCGCATCGTCGCGGTCGAGCCCGCCGAGTCGCCCGTGCTGTCGGGCGGCAAACCCGGTGCCAACCTGATCGAAGGCATTGGCATGGGCTATGTCGTTCCGCTGTGGAAACCCAGTTTGGCCAATGAAATCACCGCTGTTTCGGCTGACGAAGCGATGGCCATGTCACGCCGGCTGGCCCGCGAAGAGGGATTATTCGGCGGCGCATCATCCGGCGCGAATGTCGTGGCGGCGCTGCGGCTGGCTGAACGCCTTGGGCCGCAGGCGACCATTGTGACGCTGATGTGCGACACCGGCATCAAATATCTCAGCACCGAGGTCTACCAGGCCCACTGAACGGGCGGTGGTTCCATACGGCCGCATAGGCCCGGCCACCGCGTGCTCGACTTGGCGGTGCGTGCCGGCGATCGGAGCTTGCGCATCGTGATGGACGAAGGACGCTGACATTGACCCCCGGCACAACGAAGACGGGAAATCCGCCCCAGCCCACGCCCGATCGGCTTGAAACGGCGGTCAGCCTCCTGACTGAATGCCGTCGGTTTGAGGAGATCAGTGTCCGTCGTCAGAACATTTGGCGCAACTGGCTGCTTGAATTAGCAGAGTGTCGTCTTCTTTGTTGGTTGATGTTAGGCGGCGAGTTTGCGGTGTTGTAAGCGCAGCTGTTAGATTGTCTGTCGTTTGATCCTTTCTCGCTGTTTGATGATGGCTTTTGCTCTCCCAAAGTAAGCGTCCGCCGGTGTCACATTGGCAAGGCTATCGTGGTAGCGGCAGTGATTGTAGTGCTCGATGAAGGTTTCGATCTGGGGTTCGATATCGCTTGGCAGGAAGTAGCTTTCGAGCAGAATGCGGTTCTTGAGGGTCGGATGCCAACGCTTGTTCGCTTAGGGCTTACGCGGCCCCACCGGGTCTATGGTTCCTGCTCACTGCCTTGGGTTTGCGGATGAAGCGGTGCGCCTCTCAGGTGGCTCAAGCCGTGGTCCCCGATACAGTCGGCCAGTTCACTCGCGATGTAAGACGGGCCATTGTCGCTGAGTAGCCGAAAAGATCAAAATAGCGGAAGATGTGCTGCCGGTTATGATGGCGGTAGTAGCGCTTTGTCTGGGGGCCATGACGTCAGCGCTGCCTGCGGTGCTGGAAACGATTGGCGCTTTTTCTTATCTGGGCCGGATCGTCCGCTGCCTTGTCCTCGTGGCGCCGTTGGATCTCTTGATGAGCTTTCTGATGGCCATTGCTATGAACTGACTGGCTGCAAGCAGGCGCGACCAGATGATCGTTTGGGCGTGGGGTACCAGCGGCAGCTTTTCAGTGATCAGTGCCGCCACAGTCCCCTGACCGCAGTCAGCTTTGACCTCTCCGCCGTGCTGGAGGTTTCGGTACTGACCTACGCTTGGCCATGCTGATGTTCCGTGCAATAATACGGGCGCGCTAAAGGTCGCGCAACTGATCCACTGCTGCCTTGCGAAGGCTCACCTCAGCCAGTATCACCGCCGCCATGACCGAAGCAGCGACGAGGCCAACCAACAGTGCCAGATACCCAGAGGGCAGCACCAAACCTTCCGGCGGTGGGTCAAAAACACCTGTCAACAGTTTGACCAGCATCCATGCGGTGATAATGCCAGACAGCAGACCCAGCATCGACCCGCAAAAGAACACCAGCGCGCCTTCCGACCACAAGAACGCCCCCAGTTGCGCTCGCTTTGCCCCAATGGCCGATAGGATCGCAAAGCTTCGGCGGCGGTCGTTGAACCCCAAGGCCAGCATCAGGCCTGCGGCAGAGGCGGCCATCAGCACAGCGAAGGCAAGCTCGATCCGCGTCAGACTGGTCAGATTAACGGAGGTCAGGCTGGACCCGATGATCTGGGTGACATGAGTGATGTCTTGCACCGGCATGTTGGGAAGTGCGGCCCGGACCATAGCGGCCAACGCTACGGGGTCACCTGCCGTGCGCAGCAGGATATATTCAGCCGACGCGATGCCGGTCATCTTCGCTACATAATCCGCGTTGGCCACCAGAAACGAGTCTTTCGGTGCGGTTGGAAACTCTCGTGCCACGCCGATAAAGGTAAAGGGGATTGCGTGATATTGGTGATCGGCCCCCATTAGGCGCAGGTTCAAAGTATCGCCCAGCGTCAATTGGAAATCCGACACGGTTTCTTCTGATACCAGGATGCCGTCCACTGTGGCTGCCAGTTTTGCCATAGCTTGCGTCGCCGTGCTTCCGCTGAAGAAGACGTCTGACAGCTGCGCCACGTTCCGAATGCTACTCGTTTTGATCCCATAAAGATCCTGAAGGTCAGAGCCGACATAGGCAAAGCGGTGCTGCATTGGTTCAGCGGTGACACCTGTAAGACCGGACAGCTTTGCCATATTCGGGCTGGCGGGCGCGGCGGCTGTGCCAAAAACGCCCACATCCGCGCCATTGGTCAGCATGGCATCGACCCGCGCCTGCGCCTGATAGGTGGCGTTAAAGATCGCGGTTGAGGTGCCGAACGACACTGCCAGCGCCGTCATCGCCACCCCCAATGTGATTCTCCGTGCCTGCGTGGCCAAGGACGCCGCCACCACTGGGGCCAACCGTCCGGCGATGGGGACTAACAGACGGCGCACCAGGTCGCTTGCGCCGATTATACCGACGGTGATCCGTACCACCAGCAGACCTGACCCCAACCAGAACAGGGCTGGTGCAAGAAAGGCTTTGTAGTCGACCGAAGCCGTAGCAACCCCTTCGGGCGCCAGCACAATCTCATAGCCGGTGCTGGCGCTTTGCCAGAATAAACCCGCGGCGAATGCCAGTAAAACCACGTCGATCCATAGCCTCTGCCACAAGGGCGCGCCTTTGCGGCCTACGGACTGGCGCGAAACTGTCACAGTTTGTGTGCGTGCCTGTCGCCAGCCAGGAAACAGAATGGCGGTCAGACCGAGGACCAAACCAACCAGCGCGGCCCCGCTCGCGGTCACAGCCAAAAACTGGGCATCGCCCAAGTCGGCCAAACCAAACCGTGCCAGACCCGACGCAGCGAGCAGGCCCACGATAATACCCCCGACGCTGACTACAACAGCCTCAGCTGCCGCAAGACGCGTGATGCGGCGCGCACTGGCACCGCGCACCCGCAGCAAGGCTTGTTCGCTCCGCCTGTGTGCCGCACCACTGGCGGTGA
>JANMEX010000255.1:0-2517 GCA_031377485.1 Phyllobacteriaceae bacterium | reverse complement strand
GAAGGAAACTGGAGCGGGCGAAGGGATTCGAACCCTCGACCCTAACCTTGGCAAGGTTATGCTCTACCCCTGAGCTACACCCGCTCGAGCAGCTTGGTCAGCTGCAGCGCGGGCTATATGGCCGAAGAGACTCTGGAATGCAACAGCAAAATTGGCTCTTTTTGGATTCCGCTTGAGACAGGGCTGGTGGAGCGTTACAGGAACACCAAACCTTTCAAGCCAGTCTGTGGATTTCCAATGCCAGATATCAAAGCCCCGAAATCGCCGGAAGACCTGTTCGCCTTTCTCGATGATCTTGGCATTTCCATCAAAACCGTGACCCATCCGCCGCTTTACACCGTTGCTGATTCGCAAAATCTGCGCGGCCAAATTGAGGGTGGGCACACCAAGAACCTCTTCGTGAAGGACAAGAAGGACAATTATTTCCTTTTGACCGTCGATGAAGAAGCGGTGGTTGATTTGAAAACCATCCATCATGTTATCGGCGCGGCCAGCAAGGTTTCATTCGGAAAACCTGAAGCGCTCATGGAGCTTCTTGGTGTTATCCCCGGTGCTGTGACTGCCTTTGGTCCGATCAATGACGGCGAAGGGAAGGTCAAAGTGTTTCTCGACGCCGGTCTGATGAGCCACGCCATCGTCAATTGCCACCCTTTGGTCAACACGGCAACAACGTCAATTGCCTCGGCCGATCTTGTCAAATTCCTCAAAGCGACCGGCCATGAGCCGGTCATCTTGAAATTGACCGCAGAAAGCCCGAATTGAACGGCAACATCTTATCTCTTTTGGAGCGATGACCATGAGCGGTGACAACCCCTACAGCGGCATTACGGGCTACGGCGCAAGCCAGTATAATCAACAACCCGCGGTGCCGGAAACGAATGCAATGACTGATGGGCAATCCGTCACTGGTGGACAATCTATCACTGGCGGACATGTCAAAGACACCTCAACGCAATCCTTCCCGCAGGATGTGATTGCCGAATCGCGCAAGCAGCCGGTGCTGGTCGATTTCTGGGCGCCTTGGTGCGGCCCTTGCAAGCAGCTGACACCGATCATTGAAAAGGTGGTCAATTCATCTGGCGGGCGGGTCAAGCTGGTTAAGATGAACATTGATGACCATCCGGCAATCGCAGGACAGCTCGGCATTCAGTCCATCCCCGCAGTGATCGCCTTCAAGAATGGCCAACCGGTGGATGGTTTCATGGGTGCACAGCCGGAAGCCAAGATCCGCGAATTCATCGACAAGGTGGCAGGGCCGGACAAAAGCGCCGTGGATACCGCGGCCGCCTTGGTGGCAGCCAATGATGCACTCAACGCCGGCGATTTTGAAGGCGCCATGCAGGTGTTTTCGGCCATCGCTTCGCAAGACCCCGAAAACGAAAAAGCCCTGGCCGGTCTTGCCGAATGCCTGATTGCCGCCGGTGAACTGGATCAGGCGCGTGAAGTTCTGGCCAGTGTTCCGGAGGCAAAACGCAAGGCAGCCGACGTGGTGGCAGCGCTGACCAAGATCGAACTTCACGAAAAGGCCGCCCAAATGGGTGATCCGCGCGCGCTTGAAGCACGGCTCGCAGCAAATCCGAAAGATCATCAGGCACGTTTCGATCTTGCAATGATCCTCAATGCCCAAGGCTTTCGCGACGAGGCTGCGGATCATTTGCTGGCCATCATGAAGGCAGACCGCACATGGACCGAGGATGGTGCGCGCAAGCAACTGGTACAATTGTTTGAAGCTTGGGGTCCGATGGACCCGGCCACGCTGACCGCGCGGCGCAAGCTGTCCGGGCTTTTGTTCTCATGAACACGTTTGCGCCATTGGCGCTTGAGTTTGGCGGCAATTGCCCCATCTGTTGTTTGAGTGATTGAGGACAGCATATGCGAGCCGGCAATTTTTCATACGTAAACGCCAGCGACATTCCGGAGACTGTTGCGGTTTTCGCTCTGTCCGGCGCTCTGCTGTTGCCCGGTGGGCAGATGCCGCTCAACATCTTCGAGCCGCGATATCTGGCCATGATCGACCACGCTTTGGCAACAAACCGGTTGATCGGCATGATCCAGCCGGCGCTCGACGGCAGCGAAGGCGGGAAAGAGGGCGGCAAAGAGGGCGGATTGTGCAAGGTAGGCTGCCTTGGCCGCATCAGTTCGTTTTCCGAAACCGGCGACGGGCGTTATCACATCACGCTGGCCGGCGTGTGCCGCTATCGTATTGTCGAAGAAGCAGCGGTGAAGACGCCTTGGCGGCAGGCGCACATCGCGCCATTCCTGAATGATCTTGAAACACCCAACGGCAAGGACGTTGACCGCGATTCTCTTTTGAAGGCGTTCAAATCATTTCTTGAAGCAAACAGCATGGATGCCGACTGGGAAAGCGTCAACCGTGCCGACAATGTCATGCTGGTCAACGCTTTGTCTATGATGTCGCCCTATGGTCCTGCTGAAAAGCAGGCGCTTCTGGAAGCCGCAGACCTCAAGGCCCGTGCCGAAACGCTTGTAGCGCTCACCGAAATCATGCTGGCCCGC
>JANMEX010000243.1:0-2440 GCA_031377485.1 Phyllobacteriaceae bacterium | reverse complement strand
ATGTCATGCCCCTTGTTGCATCCGCTGCGCGTCTGCCTGCTGTTTCACCAGAACGTAATATTGCTCGTCGCCTGCGCCGCTTTCGATAGCAGTATCTTTTCGCCGCCGAACAAGCGAAAGCAAAGGCAACTCCATCTCCTGTTCGTCCGCAACCGCGAGTGCCAGATCGAAGTCTTTCATCATGCCGGTGACGGGAAATGCTGCCGCATAACTGTCGTCCGTCATCATTTGGGTCTTGTAGCGAATGAGCGGCGATGCGACCGCGCTATTGTTCACCACTTCGAGCATGGTGGCCGTGTCCAGACCGCCACTGCGGCCAATCGCCAGTGCCTCGGCAACCAATGCAGACGTCGCTCCAACCATGGTGTTCAAGACCAGCTTCAAATACCGGGCTCGCTCTCCTTCGCCAACATAATACTGCTTGGCCGAAAAACACTGGAGGATCGGGAGAGATGCGTCGAAACAATTGCGGGTTCCCGACGCCAGAACCGTGAGCTGACGCGCTTCAGCAGTTGTCGTTGAACCAGACACCGGACAGCGAAGATAGTCCACGCCCGCAGCCGACAACAATCGAGCAACTTGCTCAGAGGCCTTTGGCGAAACCGTACTCGTTTCAATAAAGATGCTACCAGGTTTCATCTGGGCGGCAAGTCCATCAATGCCAGCCACGACATCAAGCATCGCCTTATCATCCGTGACGGCGCTGATCACCACATCCGAAAGCGATGCGACTTCCGCAAGTGTGTCTGCGCTTTTCACGCCAAGACCTGAAGCCTTGGTGCGCCCGGCATCACTGCGAACATAAGCTGTCACATCAAAGCCCGCAGCATAAATGTGCTTGCACATCGGCGTGCCCATCTTGCCCAGCCCGACAAAACCCACACGAATATTTGCAGCCTCGCTCATGAAATTCTTTCTTCGCTTTCCTTTGCCAACAGCGCAGCTTCACGCGCCCGCCGCCCGCGTGTCCGCGCTTCAAATGTGCGCTTGCTCATTCGATCAAGCAATTCGATAATCTCTTCCAGCTTGCCGCGTACGATGCCCTGCGTGATGAAAACCACGCGCGTTCGCTGGTCTTCGTCAGGCCACTTTTCCAGCCAGGTCATTGTGTGCAGCAAATGCTGCACGCCGTGGATGACAGCCGGTTTGCCCGGCTCTTCAGCCACATTCACCAGCCCTTTGACGCGCAGCAGACCCGGCCCGAGATTTTGTGAAATACCATCCAGAAGAAACTGCAATTCATCGCGGGACATCGGCTCGCTGCGCGTCAGAACAAAATTCTCAATCGGATTTTCAAACGCAAAAAAAGCGGAGTCCCCAAATGACTTGTGCGTATGGACGCCCGCATAGGCCTCAACATTCAGCCAAGGCAGGGGATTGGCCGATGGATTGGCAGGGTCAAATCCCACCGGCTTCAAAAGCGAAACCAAATCAAGTTTATCGCTGTTCTCAAGAATAACCGCGGATGGATTTGATTTTTGCAACGAAGCACGGAAATCAGCCAATTGTTCTTCAGAGCTATCGGCGATCGCGTCCTGCTTTGTAATCAAAATATGGTCTGCCAGCGCCACTTGGCGGGCGGCCTCATCATGGTTTGCGAGCGTTGATTCCCAATTTACCGCATCGACCAGCGTCAGCACACTTGCAATGCGATAAAGCCCGTCAAGTGTTGGCTCCGACAGAAATGCCTGAAGCACTGCCCCGGGCTCTGCAAGGCCGGATGTTTCAATGACCATATGATCAAAAGGTGGAATTTTTCCCGCTTGCCGTGATCGGAAAAGGTCATTCAAAGTGCTGACCAGATCGCTGCGCACGGTGCAACAAAGGCATCCATTTTCCAGAACGATGACAGCGTCATTGCTGTTGGCATAGAGCTTGTGATCAAGGCCCACCTGACCAAACTCGTTCACCACGACAGCAGTGCGCGAAAGCTCCGGCGCCTTAAGTGCGCGATTGATCAACGTGGTTTTACCGCTGCCCAAAAAACCGGTGACCAAAGTCACCGGAATTCGTTCGCTCAGTTTTGTGTCAGCGTTCATCACGCTTGGCCTATCAAAAGACTTCGCAGCCAGGCAACCCACATGAAATCAGGCGGTCAGACGGGAAGTTGGTAATAATTTCACAGCCGTCTTTGGTCACAACAACTTCTTCCTCGATACGCGCCGCGCCTGATCCGTCTTCTGCACCCTTCCAGGTTTCCAGCGCAAAGACCATGCCTTCTTTCAACGGCTCGTTCTGGCCCCGGAAGCGCTTGGAGAAAATCGGCCGTTCCCATAGCGACAGGCCAACACCGTGGCCGTACTGCAACAGGAATGCTTCTTCCTCGTCGCGGTATCCAAACTCATGTGCGTCCGGCCACACCGCCGCCACTTCGTCCGGCGTCACGCCGGGCTTGATCATATCGATCGAAGCGCTGATCCATTTCGACGCGGTTTCATAG
>JANMEX010000214.1:0-1510 GCA_031377485.1 Phyllobacteriaceae bacterium | reverse complement strand
CGCATTGAACAGGTTGGCACGCCGATTGAGCTTTACGACAATCCTGCCAACCTTTTTGTTGCTTGCTTCATCGGCTCGCCAAACATGAACATTCTGCCGGTCGATATCGACGGTGTGGGCCCAGACAGCGTTACATGCAGATTGCATGATGGCCAGACTTTGCGCGTGATGGACGTTGTTACCGACGCCGTGAGACCGGGAGACAGGCTTAGCCTTGGCGTGCGCCCGGAAGACTTTCGCATTGGGCCCGGCGATGCACAGTTTCAGTTTGTCGCCCAAGTTGTTGAGCGCCTTGGAGCCCAGACACATGTTATCACTTCTACGCCTGGCGGTCAGCCGGTCACCGTCGTTCTCAATGGTCGTGAAGCGATCCGTATAGGCGACAGGTTCACCGCTTCCATTAGCGGCGGATTTTGTCATCTCTTCGATTCTGACGGAGTAGCGCTTGCAAGAAAGGCTCCTCGCCAGACGTTCCCCGTTAATCCAATTTGAAAGACCATGCCATGACGCATTCCCCCGACTTCAGCGTTGCCGGAAAGACTGTCCTCATTACCGGCGGCACGGGAGGAATTGGCAGTTCTTTCGCTAATGCCTTTCTCGGGAGTGGCGCAAATGTCATAATTGCAGATATCGCGTCACCAAAGGGCAATCGCAATCCGGAGTTCCGCTATGAGGTTCTTGATGTCCGGGACGATGGCGCGGTACAAGATCTTGCTTCCCGGATCGATACGCTTGATGTCGTCATACACTGCGCTGGGAGGCTGGCGCGCTGGGAGGAATATAAGCCGGAAATTTTCATGGACATCATCGATATCCATCTGGTCGGCAACCTGCGCCTCGCAAATGCCTTCCGGCCGCATCTCAAGGCGACACGCGGCTGCTTGATCAATATTGGTTCGATGTATTCCTATAGCGGCGCGCCGCAGGTTCCGGCGTACAGCGCCGCCAAAACGGCTATCGTTTCGCTCACGAAATCACTCGCCATCGCTTTCGCCGCCGATGGCATCCGCGTCAACGCCATAGCGCCCGGCTGGATCAAGACAGAGATCAGCCGCGGTGGTCGCGAAAACCCCGAATTCAACGCCAAAGTCGTCGCGCGCATTCCCGGCGGCGAGTGGGCCGAACCAGAAGATCTCGCTGGCACCGCAGTTTTCCTTGCCTCAAACGCCGCCAGACTAATTAACGGTGTCACAATTCCTGTCGACGGCGGCTATCTTGCAACGTAGTATTTTCCACCGGAATTCTAACCTCGATTATGGGTAGGATGACTACTCATGCAGATCCATGCGGAAATGATGGCTGCGAGAGCGATTGCTGACAAGTACTTTCGGGCGATGCGGTCGTATCGTGTTGCGACCCGTCACCAGTTTTTGAACTTGCAGAAAAGGCGTTCGATGACGTTTCGACGGAGATAGCACTAGCGGTCGAGCGTATCTGGTGTCTTGTGGGCCGCGGTGGATGGAATGACCGTCTTGATCCATGCGCTGACCAGCCAACTGCGCGGTGAATA
>JANMEX010000210.1:0-3177 GCA_031377485.1 Phyllobacteriaceae bacterium | reverse complement strand
GGCGTTTTGCGCCTCTTCAGGAATGTCGCGCCAGCGGTCGCCGAGTTTGAAGCCGTACTCCTTGCCGAGTGCCTCCAGCGTTTGCGTATAATAAGGAGAGGTGGACTTGGCCCATGGCGCGACCGCGCCTTCGCGCAACGACACATGTCCTTCCGGCACAATCAGCGCCGGATCGACCGCCTGTTGCGAGCCGAGACCATCACAGGCCGGACACGCGCCGAAGGGATTGTTGAACGAAAACAGGCGCGGCTCGATCTCGGCGATGGTGAAACCGGAGACGGGGCAGGCGAATTTTTCCGAGAACACCAGCCGCTCGTGGGTTTCGTTCTTGGATTTGTTGGCGCCTTCCTCAGATGTGTCGCTTGCGGCGAGCGGCTTGTCGGCAAATTCGGCGACGGCGATGCCTTCGGCCAAGCGCAGAGATGTTTCGATGCTATCGGCCAGACGGGTTTTCATATCTGCACGGACGACCACGCGGTCGACGACCACGTCGATGTCATGCTTGAACTTCTTGTCGAGCGCTGGCGCATCGCCAATCTCGTAGAAGACGCCGTCGATCTTGACGCGCTGGAAGCCCTTCTTTTGCAGCTCCGCCAGTTCCTTCTTGAACTCGCCTTTGCGGCCACGTGAGATGGGGGCGAGGATGAAAAGGCGCGTGCCTTCTTCCTGCTCCAGAACACGATCGACCATCTGGCTGACGGTCTGGCTTTCGATCGGCAGACCGGTGGCGGGCGAATACGGGATGCCGACACGGGCGAACAGCAGGCGCATATAGTCTGCGATCTCGGTGACGGTGCCGACCGTGGAGCGCGGGTTGCGCGAGGTGGTTTTCTGCTCGATGGAAATGGCTGGCGACAGGCCGTCGATCTGGTCCACATCCGGCTTTTGCATCATTTCCAGAAACTGGCGGGCATAGGCGGACAGGCTCTCGACATAGCGGCGCTGGCCCTCGGCGTAAATGGTGTCGAACGCCAGCGAGGATTTGCCCGAGCCCGACACGCCGGTCATGACAATCAGGCTGTCACGCGGCAGGTCGAGATCAATATTCTTGAGATTATGCTCGCGCGCGCCGCGAATGGAGATGTGTTTTTTGTCAGACATTGGAACCCAAAACCGTTGAACCGCTTATGTAAGCCGCGTGCAGCGATTGTCGAGTGTCGAGGGAGCTATTGTCCCCAAAGTTGCGACTCATACTGCAGCATCATGACAATGCCGCTATCACAATTGGAACAAAAATAGAACGTTTGGCATCAGGGGCGTGCGCGTGTCGTCAATTTTGGCAAGAGCCAGCCGGCGAGTTTCCAGATTGCCAGCGCCAGCGCCATGCCGGCAAGGGAATCCACGGCATAGTGCCAGCCCAGGATGACCGAGGCCGAAACAATGATGGCGCCGAACATCGCCATCGCCACCGCCAGCCATTTGTTCAGTCGCAGCGCCGTGAGCACAAAGATGGTCGCTTGTGCATTGTGCATCGAGGGCATGGCGGAAATGCCTCCGACGACATTGACGTCGGGATGTTGGAAAGCTTCGAACAGTTGTGCCTGCACCGGTATCGCGATCAGCGGATGGCTGAGATTGATCGCCGCGATTTTGGCCGTCAGGCCTGCAAAAAGATCGGGCAGGGCGGGGTAGACCTGGCCATAGAAGCAGGGGCCGACTGAGCCGAACAAGGTGCCCAGAACCACGCCGCCAAAAATCCAGGTGACAACAGTTGTCACCAGATATTGCTGGCGCACCGCCATTGGCAGGCGGCTGTCATAGGCAACCCAGCACCAGAAGACGAAAATGCCGGGTATCCAAAGTGAATAGAGCTTGTCGAGGGTCGAGATCAACCATGGCATTTCATAAACCGGGGCAAGGAATTCCCATGCACTGACGCCTCCGAACAGGGTCCGGTCCATTGCCGCAAAGGTTTCGTCCCAGCGAAAGCCTCCGATGTCCGGTATGCGCATTTTGAAGTGCACGAAGGAAGCCAGAAACAGCGTGAAGGCGACAACCGGCAAGATGCGATGAACCAGCTGCCATGACAGGATCGTTCGCGATGCCACTTCGGCGGCATGGCTGATCATTTGCTCGCGGCCAACTGCCTTCCACGATTTGTAGAGCAGCAAAGCGACCAGAACGGGGATGGCAAACTGGACAAGCAGCATCACCAGATTTGCCGTGATCTGCATCGAGGCGCGCAGTGCGCCGCCGTTGATTGTCGAGTCGATCAGAGCGGTGAAGAACAGGATGCCGATCAGGATATATGCAGGTAAGAACACAGCTGTGGTTTTTCGCGCAACATCTGTCTGGCCGGATGTTGTTTGACCGGTGGTTATTGTTGCTGCGTCCTGCATAAGAAGCTCCTTCTTCTCGGCGGGCATATCAGGCTGGCGTTAATTTCGGCTGAATCCGGGCTTTGGAGCCTCAGGCGATCACGATTGATTTCAGGCCAGGTCCGGAAAGGAAAATCTGTTGCGAATTTGTGCAATCGGCGTAGCATTTGTCTACGGATGAATATTCGTCCGCATGAGTTAAAGGAGCGGAGCCATGACGCCGCCGGATCGTGTTTGACAGCGGTTTTGCCGCAGGAAATACATCGTTGGATATTTTGTCGCCACTTTGATGGCGAATTATGATCTGAGATATGGTCAAAAGGGACTGGTTCCCAAGGCCCTGCCCATCATGGATGCGCGGGGCTTTTTTAGATTTTAACGTTGAAAAATTGATGTTGACAATTGCTGTCATCTAATTAGAACAAATAAGGAACAAATAGTCTGTGGACAGGCGAAGCTCGACCAAGCGGAGGATGTCATTTCGGGCTAGAGAGACTGAATTGTTGTGCGCATATGCGCATTTTGGCGCGAAAGGGTAGAGTTATGGCTGGAAGTTTGAACAAGGTGATCCTGATCGGAAATCTAGGCAAAGACCCGGAAGTTCGCAAAATGCAGTCGGGCGACAGTGTTGTGAACTTTACCTTGGCCACATCTGAAAGCTGGCGCGACAAGAACAGCGGCGAGCGCAAGGAAAAGACCGAATGGCACCGCGTGGTGATCTTCTCGGAAGGCCTCGTGCGTGTCGCCGAGCAGTACCTGAAGAAGGGCAGCAAGATTTACATCGAGGGCCAGATGCAGACCCGCAAATGGCAGGACCAGTCCGGCCAGGACAAATACTCGACCGAAGTCGTCCTCCAGG
>JANMEX010000188.1:0-8912 GCA_031377485.1 Phyllobacteriaceae bacterium | reverse complement strand
CAAGAAACCGGCAAAAACTGAAACGGCAAAGCCCGCAAAATCCGCGATGGTACACTCTGATACTTCGTTGACGCGCGAGGAAAACCGTGCGCGGGATGCCTTGAAGCGCCAAGCCATCTTCTGGCTTGGGGCGCTGGCGATATTCAGCCTGCTCCTCTATCTTTTCGCCGGGGTTCTGTTGCCGTTCGTGGTCGGCATGACGCTTGCCTATTTCCTCGATCCTGTCGCTGATCGGCTTGAGAGGCTCGGTCTTTCGCGGTTGTTGGCAACGCTGACGATATTGTTGACCTTCATTCTGGTTTTCATCCTGTTCATCATTATCGTTGCGCCAATTCTTGTTGCGCAACTGGTCGATTTCGGCAGCAAGCTGCCGTCTTACATCGCCCGTATTCAGGCGCTGGCGACCGACGAAAATCTGAAATGGCTGCATGACAGCTTCGGGATTGACGCTGCGACTTTTCAAAAGAACATCGGCACGATACTCGGGCAAGCCACCACCGTGGGCTCAACAGTGCTGCAATCGCTATGGACCTCCGCTGGCACCGTCATCAACATTGCATCATTGTTTGTGATCACGCCGGTGGTGGCGTTTTACACTTTGCTCGATTGGGATCGCATGGTCGCAAAAGTCGATGGCTGGGTGCCGCGCGATCATGTGGAAACAGTTCGTACAATTGCCAATGACGTCAACGCCGCCATCGCAGGGTTCATTCGGGGGCAGGGGCTCGTCTGCATTATACTCGGTATCATGTATGCAAGCGGCTTGATCGCCTTGGGACTGAATTTTGGCCTGCTGATCGGCATGTTCGCCGGGCTGATCTCGTTTATCCCTTACGTAGGCGCGATGATCGGATTGTTTCTTGCCTTGATTGTGGGCGTTGTCCAATTCTGGCCGGACTGGGTGATGCTGGCGGCGGTCGCGGGTGTATTCGTTGTCGGACAATTTATCGAAGGCAATATCTTGTCACCAAAACTGGTCGGAGAAAGTATCGGGCTGCATCCGGTATGGCTGATGTTTGCGCTCTTCGCATTCGGCTCACTCTTTGGATTTGTCGGCTTGTTGGTTGCGGTTCCGGCCTCAGCTGCCATAGGGGTGCTCGTGCGCTTTGCTATAAGCCGGTATGTTTCCTCACCACTTTACAGCGGCCATCATGAGCGAATCGGATAATTGGAAACCGTGCTTCTGCCACCAAAGCCAAGACAATTGCCACTGGATCTGGGTCACGAACCCGGTTTCACGCGTGACGAACTCATCGTCACGGCATCGAATGTCGCTGCCGCCAAGTTGATCGACCAATGGCCTGAATGGCCCGCAAGTTTCATGATCCTGGCCGGGCCAAACGGCTCAGGCAAATCACACATTGCGTCGATTTGGGCTGAAAAAGCCAGTGCAGTCAAAGTGGAATCAGCCTCCGAAGACGTTGCCAAAGCCGGATTGAATGTTCTGATTGATGGACTGGGCGAACAGCCAATCGACGAAAATGCATTGTTTCATTTAATCAATGCGACGCGCGAAGCTGGTAAATACCTGCTGATCACATCGCGCCGCTGGCCATCACAATGGCCGGTTTCCCTGCCGGACCTGATGTCGCGGATAAAATCAGCCCCGATGGTGGAAATATCCGAGCCCGATGATGATCTTCTTGCCGGGGTCATCACCAAGCTCTTCGCAGACAGGCAAATTGCCATCGAAAACACAGTTGTTCGCTTTCTTGTCAGCCGCATCGAAAGATCATTGGCAACCGCGCAAAAAGTCGTTGCCCGCATTGACCGCGCAGCGCTTGAGCAACAAGCCCGGGTGACCCGCCATTTGGCATCTTCCGTGCTGACAGAAATGGACCTCGCGCAAAAGACGCTCGATTTTTGATCGAACTCACCTTTCCCGTTGCAGCATTGCAGGGAAGCGTGTATCCGGATCGCGGTTTTGCTGATTGGCATAACGGAGCGTAGCGCAGCCTGGTAGCGCATCTGGTTTGGGACCAGAGGGTCGGAGGTTCGAATCCTCTCGCTCCGACCAACCGTCGGCAAGACAAACGGACGAATGAGGCAGACATGTCGGCACGCATCTACAGCCCTGCAAAGACCGCAACCCAGTCCGGCAAGGGCAAGACCGGTGAGTGGCTGTTGGAGCACGATGCCGTTGCCGCTCGCAAGGTTGAGCCGCTGATGGGATACACCTCCTCGTCGGACATGATGAGCCAAGTCAAACTCAGATTTGACTCAAAGGAAGATGCAGTCGCCTATGCGACAAAGCATGGCATTGCGTTCAGTGTCGAAGATCCACACGAGCCAAAGCGCCGTCGTGTTTCATACTCTGACAATTTCAAGTACGATCGCAAACAGCCTTGGACGCACTGAACGTCTATACCAGGCGGCCAAATGGCTGCCATTGACGGGAATCGGGGCAGCTGTTTGATTGCCAAACAATCAGGTCCCATAGCTCAGATGGATAGAGCAAGTGCCTTCTAAGCACTAGGTCGCAGGTTCGAATCCTGCTGGGATCGCCACAACTAAAATTTCAAATCAAAGCAGGCCGCGTTCGGCAAGGAGCGTGCGCATTTTGTCGCCAATTGCCTCCGGGGAAAATCCCGCTCGCAGTCGCTGATACCCGAGTTCGGCTCTATTGCGAGCGCTTCCGGGTTGGTCATAGATTGACTGCATTGCGGTGGCCGCATGTTCGATATCAGCGTCGGCCCAAACATTGCCTTCTGCGCAAGGATACTGACCGGCACCGACTGGGATCAATTTGTACGCCACAGGAAAACCTGTCGAGTTGTCGATAAAATCTGTCGTGCCGCTAAAGTCAGTGGCAATGACAACCTTGCGCGCGGCGAGCGCTTCGGCGGCCCCAAACCCGAAACCTTCCGAGCGGTGCAATGTAACGAACGCGTCGCAGTCAGCAAGCAGCCGCTCCATTTCAGAGCGATCTACAGTGCGGTCAATGATTTCAATCCGCCTTTCGCTATCGCTTTGTTTGGCAAGCCAATTGCGCAATCCGCGATCGTCAAATCCTCGGGTCTTAACGATCAATTTCACATCTTCAGTTCCCAAGGGAAAAGCTGCCCGGAAAGATTGAACAGTTGCCTTCGGATTTTTGCGTTCGCCAAACGAGTCATAATCGAAGTAGGACAAGAACGTGAGCGGTCCCGCCTGTTTTTGTACCAGTGTCGCACGCGTCGGAAATTGCACCGGCTGTGGGACCAATGTCACTGGCCGTTTGGATCGTTCACGAAAGGTGTTGGCCACGAAGCTTGAAGGGGCCCAGACTTCGGCGCAATGATTGGCAATATCGAGCCACTTTGGATCGACGCCCTGCAATTCCCAGAACGGGTAGAGAATATTGTGGCGGCCACCGCGGATTTCGCTCTGCAGCGCTGTAATTGACGGCAGGCCAAAGACCAGGAGATTCGCCCTGCGGTCTGGGACGGGAATGCATTTGGTCGCGAATTCCGGCTCGTTTTCACGGTCTTGCAAACGCAAATGATGAAAACTGGAAGGCAATCTTGCTGCGTCAGCAGCGTAAGCAAGACAGCGCGCTGCCTGTCCCAAGCCGATCTCCGAGCGCAAATAGCCGACTATGCACACGCCGGGCTTCAATGAGGTTTCGGTATCGAAAGGCGCCATGATCGGTTGCAGGACGACGCCTACATCCAAGGCGATTTGTATATTGGCCGGTGGAACCAGAGCATCTGTCTGCATCCAGGATGGCTTGAGCAACCATTGCGCAAACTCTAGGCGGCGCTTTCGATAAGAGCGGCTCCATTTTTCACGGATCAATCGGCACTTCGATCGGAAATTCATCCTATGAATTCCCCGGTAAAGTTGAAAACGACCTCAGCTTTATCACCAATCCGTGCTATCGGATGATTGTAAGGATCGTTTTGAAAATGCGGCAGCCACCGGCGCGCCATGAGTGCCTGTGCATCAAGGCGCATCCGTTGCACCTGCAGGCTATCCACTTTGCCGCGGCTCGCGGATTCATGATGTACAACACCGTCAAGTGGCAGGCAGACAATCTTGTAGCCAGCCTCGCGAACTCGAAGGCAAAAGTCCACATCGTTGAATTCTATCGGCAAGGCCACTTCGTCAAATCCGCCGACCTCTTCGAAAACTTCCCTCCGGATCATCATGAATGCACCGGTGACAGCCTGATAGTTTCGGGTGCATGCGTTCTGGCCAAGATAACCGGGCGAGCGGGCTGCAGAACCGCGCCCAACGTGCATGGCCCGTACGAGGCATTCGCGCGGATGATATTCAAGCAGTACGCCTGCGTGCTGAACGGTACCATCCGGGTAAAGAAGTTTGCTCCCGACAATGCCTATTTCCGGGCGCACCGCAAAGTCCAATGCCTGCCGTAAAACCCCCGGATGTTTGAACTCAATGTCGTTGTTTAAAAGCAGCAGGACATCTGAATCGGAAGCTTTCACCCCCGCATTGATCATCCGCGAAAAATTGAAAGGCTGGTTGATTTCGACAATTTTCGCACCGTGGCTTCGTACAAGTTTTTTGTAGAGCTTCAAGGTGGCAGGGTCGTCGCTCCCATTATCGACGATGATGAGTTCCGTGACCAATTTATCATGCGCAATGGAGCTGACGCACTGCGCCAACAGTCCTGCCTTGTTACGGTTCGGAATGATCACTGCGATCGTGGACTTTTTCGACGCGGAAGCAGGTTTCACCGCATGTGGAGCGACGCTTATAGCTGGTCGACCGCCCGAGATTTGCAAAAGCATCTCCCTTATGTGGGAAACACGCGAATCGGCGTTGGCGCGGACGGCCGCCAGCAGGAGAGTGCGCATGCTGTTTGGTGCATGTGAAATCGCGGCAGTGTCAAAATAATCAGAGCGAACAGCCGCGGCATTGCCAATGTAATCAACTTGCTCAAAAAAATCGGGATCCCAACCTGGCAGGAAAGCAGGTGTTGGCAACCCCTTTTTGCTGCCTTTATTTTCATGGTCAAAGATGATGAAATCAGGCCGCCGCCGCGCATCAGTCTCTCCGATAAAGCGGTTCAACGTTGAAAATGCAGACGGTTCAAATATGCTTCCCGCAGGCACCTGGATAATATAGTCCCCTCGCAAACCGGCGGCGGACGGACCATTTAGAAAAAAACTTGCAGTCGTTAGGTCTTGTGCAATCGAGATGCCACGAAAGCTGGCGAAATTTGCACCATTAACAGTGACTGTTTGCCCGCCGACAATGACCAACACTTCTAGATTATTCCAGTCTTGTGCAATTAATGACTGGAGCGTGTCTTGCAAGGCTGATTTGGATACCAAGTTGTCAGCCGAAACGACAACGGAAAACATCATGTTCCATGCAGGCGCTTGTGTCTTTTGTATTTCTGCAAGAAATGCTCGCCTTCCGGCCAGCCAAGAGCGGTATTGCGTCCAGTTTGGCCTGAAGTCCATCTTTACCGCCCTGATTTAGCAAGACACTTTCTATACTAACAACGGCCATACTCAAGGCAAGCCACTCGATAAAAAATGGCTCTAACTGCCCATTCAAAAAGTTTGGTTTTACGTTTCGAAATGAACTCTTGTCGCCAACCCGACGTTTTCGCTCGTCTTGTTGAACTTCCTTTCCACTGCCTGCGTCAGGTCAATTCCCGTAGCCATCGCGATCAAATCGCAACATATGATGACGTCGGCAAGCTCATCAGCCAAATCCTGAAGCGTTGCGCGGCTGCCTTTGATGCCAAGGCGTTCGCGCTCAAGCTTCTTGATGATATTGAGCGCTTCGCCTACCTCGCCGCCAAGTTCGGTGCCACGGTAGGCAAGCGTGATTTGGTTGTCCCTGTCCCATTCCTTCTGGCGCTTGGCATTGGCAACCCGGAGTTTGTCGAAGCTCATGAAAATCCCTTTCAGCCAAAAGCGGAAGTCAAGCCGCGCTCGATATCCGCCCGCAGATCCACCGCATCCTCCAGCCCGATTTGCAGGCGGATAACCGGACCTTCCGACGGTGCCTTGGAATGGACCCGGTCGCCGAGCCAGACATGGATGGCCAAGCTCTCATAGCCACCCCAGGAATAGCCGAGGCCGAAGATGGAGAGCGCGTCCAAAAAAGCATGCGCCTCTTTCTTGCCGCCGCCATTGAGCACTATCGAGAAAATGCCTGATGAACCGCAAAAGTCACGCTTCCACAATTCATGGCCAGGAAATGAAGGCAGCGCCGGATGCAAGACTCGGGCGACGCGACTGTCGGTTTCCAACCACTGCGCCAGCGCCAATGTCGTCTGCTGGTGGCGCTCAAGGCGGATGCCCATCGTGCGCAACCCACGCAGAATTTGGTAGGCATCATCTGGCCCCACGCAAATGCCAAGCGTAATCAGGCTTTCGCGCAACTGGTTTGCACAGGCCTTGTTGGCAGATACCGTGCCCATCAACACATCGGAGTGCCCGGATGGGTACTTTGTCGCTGCATGAATCGAAATATCAACGCCGTGATCCAACGGTTTGAAAAACAACGGTGTTGCCCACGTATTGTCCATCATGACGATTGCTCCGCCGAAATGGGCAGCTTTTGAAATGGCAGGGATATCCTGCATTTCAAACGTGTTGGAGCCGGGTGATTCGGTAAACACGACTTTTGTATTCGGCTTCATCCATGAAGCGATATCCGCACCAACCGTGGGCGGATAATAGTCAACTTCGATACCGAGTTTTTTCAGCATTGTTTCGGCAAAACGACGGGTTGGGGCGTAAACCGAATCAACGATTAGAATGTGATCACCGGCGGACAGAAATGCGAGAAGCGGGATAGTTACCGCCGCCAGCCCCGAAGGCACCAAGATGGTGTCCTGCGAACCTTCGAGCAAATTGATCGCATCTTCAAGGGCTGTCGTCGTTGTCGTGCCGCGGGTGCCATACGTATATTTTTGATTCCGGCTTTCCATGGTGGCAGCGTCCGGAAACAGCACTGTTGAAGCATGAACGACCGGTGGATTGACGAAGCCGTGATAGTCTCGCGGATTATAGCCGTCATGCGCCAGGCGTGTGTTGATGCCCAAAGTTCCGTTGCTGTTTTCGTCGGTCTTCGCCATAAAGCCTCACTCACTGGTCATACCAGCTTCTTTCGGATGGATTGATTGGTATTCAATTTTGGGTCGGTTTGAAATGCCATCAGATGAAGTTGCAACAAGAAAACGCCCGACTTTCGGCAGCGCATTTGCGCGCGCCAGAAACCAAATGGCCAGACCACACCTGAATGCGTCGTTTCGCACGTGGACGCGGCCTATGACGGCAATCGCTCTCACTGCGGTTATTTTGGCGACAATACTGATCTTCACTGCCGATGAGCGGGTTACAAGGGCAGTAATGGCGTCTAAGTCGCCGGTGATAGAACTGATGAGTGACATCACTAACGTCGGCAAGTCGGACCGATACCTCATTCCGGCGGCGATCCTATTTTTGATAACAGCCATGCTTGATTGGTCTGCCTACAAGCGTCGTGCAAAATCCTCGCTGCTTCGTGTTTTTGGCCAATCCGCATTTCTGTTCGGATCGGTCGCGGGCGCAGGGATTCTGGTCAACGTGGTCAAATTTTTCATCGGCAGGGCACGTCCCAAGTTGTTGGACGAGGGCGGCGTTTTTCATTTCAAACCGTTTTCACACACGTATGATTTCGCCAGCATGCCCTCCGGTCACTCAACGACAATGGGTGCAGTGACGCTTGTTGTCATGCTTTGGTTCCCCAAACTGCGCTGGTTGATCCTTCCAATCGGATTTGGCCTTGCAGCAACGCGAGTTGCAGCGCGTGCCCACTATCCCTCAGATGTTGTAGCCGGTTTCACATTCGGGCTACTTTTCGCAATATGGTTCGGTCGCTGGTTGGGAAAACACAATGTTGTTTTTCGCCTGCAAACCGGGCGCACGCTCCCTAAAATTCGCTAATTTCAGGTCCCAAGAAGGGTGTCTTTGCTTCTTTTCGCCAAAAGCAGCGAAGATTTCCTTCAGATCATCCCGAAAATGCCAAATCCGTCCCGGTTGCCCACGTTTCATTGGGCGATACGCACTTGACCAAGGCGACGGAATGACATTCGATAAGCGATCATGATGTCACCCATCACCGAAAGTGACGGACGGCATTGGAGAAAAGCGGACGCGGGAAAACCACGGCACGCCAAAAACAAAAATTAAATGGGTAACCAGAGGTAGGAAACCAATGAAAAAACATATCGCAACCGCACTTATAGGCACAGCTTTTGTTGCCCTGGCGTCATCCGCTGGAGCTGCAACACTTGAAGATGTGAAAGCCAAGGGTTTTGTCCAATGTGGCGTCAACGTCGGTCTGGCAGGCTTTTCGGCACCCGATGACAAAGGCGAATGGACCGGTTTGGATGTTGATTTCTGCCGCGCGGTAGCCGCAGCCGTTTTTGGCGATGGCACCAAGGTTAAGTTCACGCCGCTGTCTGCCAAGGAGCGCTTTACTGCGTTGCAGTCTGGCGAGGTCGATCTTCTTGCCCGCAACACGACTTGGACCATTAACCGCGACACGGCGCTTGGTTTGAACTTTGTTGGCATCAACTATTATGATGGCCAAGGCTTCATGATCAATTCGAAAAAGATTTCAGGCGTCAACTCTGCCCTGCAACTCTCCGGAGCATCGATCTGCGTCCAATCCGGCACAACTACAGAACTCAATCTGGCTGACTACTTCAAGGCCAACAAGATGGAGTATTCACCGGTTGTGTTTGAAAAGAACGAAGAAGTGAACGCTGCCTATGACTCCGGTCGTTGCGACGTGCTGACGACCGATCAGTCGGGCTTGTACGCTACCCGCCTTTCACTGGCTGCCCCGGACGACCATGTCGTTCTGCCAGAAATCATTTCCAAGGAACCGCTTGGGCCCGCCGTACGTCAGGGAGACGATCAGTGGTTTGATATCGTCAAATGGTCGTATTACGCCATGCT
>JANMEX010000185.1:0-22401 GCA_031377485.1 Phyllobacteriaceae bacterium | reverse complement strand
CCGGGCCCGGCTGGAGGCGATCCGTCTTATTCTTTCCAATATTGATTACTTCGGAAAAGATGTGTCGGTGATTGGTAAGGCTGATAGCAATATTATTACGCAAGACTTCAAGAAGATTGTTTAGAAAATCCTTGTGGAATTGCTAGCCAACGGAAATGAAGGCCGTATTTTCAATCGACATCAACCGACGTAATTTCATATTCAAATTTTAGATTTTGGCTTTCCTATGAAGGCGATTTGGTGGGGGGTCTTTTCCCACTCGTGGGGTGATGTGATCAGTTTCCAAACAGCCCGCCAACTGGCGACGCTGGCAAGCGCCCAGTACGCGGGTAGTGTCAGTGCAATAAAAATTGGTGATTTCCCGTTGACCCGCCGCCAACAGGCAAGGGCTAACAATCCATAGCCGATGTGGCCCATTATAAATATTGCTAAATCGATGTAAATAATAATTTGAGCGAAAATACCATTTTCTGAACTATTTAGCATAAAAAATACTATTTGTACAATTGATATTAAATATATAATTGGCGAAATAATGAAGTTAATCATCAATATCTGAAAAATGCGATTATTATTTGTGCCGATTTTTTTCTTTAAGTTTTTATAGTCCCTATTATGAACTATATATGTTTGCATCCAACCTTTTATCCACCTGGTTCTTTGAGGAAGCCATTGATTAATCTTAGTTGGAGCATCTTCAAGCGTTGGGAGTTTGAGAACGCCGCACTTATATCCCAACCGGTAAAGGCGAATTCCAAGATCAGCATCTTCTGTAACGTTGAAGGGGTCCCAACCAAGCGCCTCGACAAGTACGCTCTTCCGAAAATGGTTTGAGGTTCCGCCAAGGGGAAGTGGTGCTCCTATTTTGCCGAGGTAGGGCAACAGGCCATGAAAATGGGCGGCATATTCAAATGCGAAGAGTTGCGACAACCATGATTGCTGGGCATTTGAAATATCCAAGGGAGACTGGAGACAAGCCATTTCTTCCGGCTCATTACAAAATCTGGACCAAGCCTCTTTGAGTTGACCAGGATTTGGCCGGTCTTCTGCGTCATAAATGACAACGAAATCCCCGGTGCACCTCTCAAGTGCGAAATTCAGCGCCTTGGGCTTTGTTCGTGGATCGGCAGCGGGCACGAAAATTATACGATGCGATGTGGGAAGCCGGATCTTACTCAGGGCTGAAATGGTTTCCATGTCGTCAGCTTCGCAGACATAAAAGACTTCCAGTCTTGACTTGGGCCAATCAAGACGGGCCATTGATCGCACGAGTTGAGGTACAACCGCGGCCTCCTTATGCAGCGCGACCATGACGGAATAGACCGGGTAGTTGGCCTGTAGGCCAATTTTCAATTCTTTTGGTACTTCAGTATCCAGGGCACGCCATGCCGCGACCCTGATTGCTACGCTGCCGGCAAAAAGAATGATCGCCAGGACATGGAGAACGAAAAGGGTCTCCCAAAACCAAATCCCGACGCTCAAGGGAAGCAGCACTGCCAAGATACCAAATACGAATGCCTGCCATGGAACCAGTGTGTCCTTGGCCGAGAGATGCGGCCAAGTTCGATGTAGCTTGGTGATCGCGGTGTCGACATCCCTCAGTGCCAGCCGCGCCTCAACGGCAGACAGGATGGTTTGTGGATCGCAAATACTAAAGCGTGACCGCATTTTCGGGTTCTTTTTAAACATCAACAGTAGTTGATTTTCCGACCGCAAGTCTGGGGCCATGTAAAGAATCAGGCCTCCACTTTCGTCTCTGCAACAGACTTGAATTGTGCGACCAGGACGGAAATGGGTCGCACTCACTTCAACCATCATCCGTTTCGGGTTAACCGATGTTTCAAATGGCAGGCCCAGATCCGATGCCAAAAGACGATAATAGGCGTGCAGATCCAACTGATCTGATGATGCCAACTCATGCGTGAGCGGAGCGCCAGTTCGCTTGGAGCGCGACAGCGCAGCCAAAATGATATGGGCAGGGATTCCAAGTCGTTCGAGGCGATCGATAACTTGTGAATGCAGATTATGGGTCTCGTTACGAAGTCTGCGAACCCTTTCCAATACGGAATGGGAGGATATCGGGTTCGTCTCGCCCCCCGTCTCCAACTCTTCCATAAGTATTTCGAAGTCGCGCGTAGTCGCAGGCTCGTTCTGTGCGTGCCCAGATGTAATGAATTCCATTTTCGTCAGCCGATCTTGATGCCTGTTTGCCTTGATCGCATTTGCAACGGGCAGTCAGTTCATAAAGACTCTCAATCGGCTCTCATCTTCGACCAATGTGTGTTTGAGATTCCAATCTCGCTTGAAAGCCTCAAGCTGCATTTGGTCAATTTCGAAAAGGCCAGCGTAGGTCTGAACTCGACCATAGCGCACTGAATGCCCGATCAGGTTTTCCGAACATCCAGTCTGCCTGATAATCCGGCGAAGGAAGGCATCGTAAACGGTAACGATATGATTGAGTCCGGCCAATACGCCAACTTCGCCCATTCCCGCGATCAACTCGACTGTCGCCTTAGAAATTGCGGTGGATTCGCGCTGATCTTTTTCGCCAGAAGAGCGAATGCAAAATCGGCTGCTTTCCCAAACCTGCGGGTTTTCAACCGGGCCGGTTTCACGGGTTATGTTGTAAAACACATTTCGCAACATATTTGGACCGACGGTAGGCAACAATCGCAAAGATCCTTGCAACCTGCCGTCATTGTCAATCGACAGTACATAAAGTGGGTTTTCGTCGTCAAATTCGTCGATCTCCCAATCACCTTTGATACGGACATCCCAACGCAATCGATCATGAAAGACCTGCTTTCTCAATCGATGCATCGCATCAACCAATTCAGGAAACTTCGCGCGCTCGTGCCCGTATATCAGCTTAATCATCAAACATCCCCAAATGTCCAAGTGGACTTTGGAGTGGTGATTGCGTCATAAAAACTAACCAAAAGTACAGTGCAGTCATTTTGATACAATATTTAATTTTGAATAATTATAAATATATCCGACTGTATATTTCCAATTTTTCACGAACATTTAAATCATTGTAATGATTCCAAATTTAATTGCCCTAGCAACCGCCTGTGTCGTATTAAGTACGTTCATTTTGTATCTTATCTGATTTAGAAAATACTTAACTGTTGAGATCGAAATTTGCAGATTTTGCGATATATCGCTTGCGGTTAGTCCGAGTGCACAAAATTGGAGAATTTCTTTCTCTCTTTCGCTTAATTCTGGTCCAATTTCCGTCTGCCCACCGCCTATTCGTTTGTGGAAGAAGTTTGCCAAGGTTACGAAGTCGCGCAGATATTCCCGACGAATATCTTGCCAATCATGGTCATTGTAGTCGCCCGTAACGCTAAACAGCGCTCGAGCGCCGGATGCGCCGCAAATTGGAATGGACAACCCTTGAGTTCCGATGCCGTACTCTCTGGCAACCCCGAGCATTTTATCGCTTTCCGGGATTTTATGCTTAAGTCGTTGCCAATCGAAGGGTAACATTTCAGATAGACCCGCCAGCAAAACAGGATCTTTTCGTTCGGCAAAAGACTTCTTGTATTCTTCTTGCCAGGCCACAGGGTAGGTAACAAGAAACCTTGGTTTTCTGGAAGCAAATGATCGCTTGTCGACTGTAATATATGCTGAATGTTTAAGCCCGTAGATGTCACATAAGGACTTCATAAATTCAGCGTCTGCTGCATCTCGGGAAACCTCTTTCCCAGCTGTTTCCCTCATATAGAGGGCATCCAATACACGTTCCATTGCAATCGATGACATTGAAATTCCATTGATTTTTAAACTTATGATATATGAACACCTTTAATTGAAAATATCTACTTTTTTGACGTCATACAACTTCCAAGTTGAAAAACCTGCCCGATGTCAACGCAACGATCTTCAGCCCCACTTCAAAAAAAACTTCCAACAGTGCATACGTATCAAATGAAAAACTTGGCTGCTTTATTTCTGGTATTTCTTTTGGCGCTGCTCCCTATATCAGGCAAGGCGCAACAAATGGATTTGGTTCCAAATTTTCTAGGCCCCAATACTATTCCCGGCATTGAAGCCCCGGATTTGCAAAGGGGAATAAAGTTCTTAACGACCTTGGATTTCCCCCCTTTCAGCTTTCTTGATTCGAGCGGACGGCTAACCGGATTCAATGTTTACTTGGCAAAATTGGTTTGTGCGGAGCTTTCGATTGTAGAAAATTGCACTGTACAAGCCATGCCATGGGAAGAACTTGGCCCTTCGATAGTGCGCGGACAAGGCGACGCAATTATATCTGGCGTGGCAGCGACGGATGCGAGTCGGACCGAATATGGCTTCAGCAAGCCCTATCTAAGGATACCGGCACGGTTTGTGGGCACAAAATCTGCCATAACTGTCCGAGATTTTGACGCAGGACTCAAAGGCGTGAAAATTGGAGTTCTTGCCCAGTCAGGTTATGAACGTTTGGCGCAGTCAGATTTTCCTGAGGCCATAAGGACTGGTTATGCCAGCGACGACCTTCTATTTTCAGACCTTGCATCTGGTAAAATTGATCTCATTTTCGGAGATGGATTGCGGTTGGCATTTTGGCTTTCATCTGAGCGAAGCCGCGGTTGCTGCCAGTTTGAGGGTGGCGCCTATTATTCTTCCAGGTTTCTTGGAGAGGGCATGCGTATCGCAGTCTCCGCAGGTGACATCAACTTACAAAAACAAATTGATCACGCTTTGATTTCGCTGCAACGAAAAGGAAAGATCGAAGAGTTGTATCTCCGCTTTTTTCCAGTGGGTTTCTATTGAAATAAAGCGCTGCCACCAAATTCACGCCGTTTCGACAATTGACTGCAATGCGCCGCTTCCATACCGTCCGGCGCGCCTGAATCTGCCATTTGGCAAAGGAAAATCATGACCTCTGCGAGCATTCCTGTTCTTAATATCACTCCTGAAGTTCTGGCCGCGGCCAGGGAATCCAAGGCATGGCCGTTTGAGGAAGCGCAGAAAATTGTCAAACGGTATGAAAAGGTCGGGTTTCCCCAGACAGTATTGTTTGAGACCGGTTATGGCCCTTCCGGCTTGCCGCACATTGGTACATTTGGTGAAGTCGCGCGCACGACCATGGTGCGCAATGCATTTCGTGTGCTGACAGAGGATAAGGTCCAGACGAAACTGTTATGCTTTTCGGACGACATGGATGGCATGCGCAAGATTCCGGACAATGTACCGGACAAATCATTTTTGGAGCCGCACCTTCACAAACCACTGACGGTGGTGCCGGACCCTTTCGGTGGCGAATTCGAAAGCTTTGGGCACCACAACAACGCCATGCTGCGCCGTTTTCTCGATACATTCGGTTTCAACTACGAATTCGCCAGCGCTACGGACTATTATAAGTCCGGACGCTTTGACAAAATCCTGCGACATGCTCTGGAAAAATATGATGCGATCATGGGCGTAATGCTGCCAACGCTTGGAGTTGAACGGCAGGCGACTTATTCCCCCTTCCTGCCCATATCACCCAAATCCGGGCGAGTTTTGTATGTTCCGATGAAATCGGTAAATGCACAAAATGGTACCATCACGTTTGATGATGAAGACGGGGTGGAAACAACGCTGGAAGTCACTGGCGGACGCGTAAAGTTGCAGTGGAAGCCCGATTTCGGTGCCCGTTGGGCCGCGCTCGGTGTTGATTTTGAAATGTTCGGAAAAGACCACGGCCCGAACATGAGTGTTTACGACCGAATTTGCACGGTGTTGGGCGGGCGTCCACCAGAACATTTTGTCTATGAACTTTTCCTTGATCAGGAAGGTCAGAAGATATCGAAGTCGAAAGGCAATGGCCTTACCATTGATGACTGGCTCAAATACGCGCCGACCGAAAGTCTGGCGCTCTATATGTTCCAGAAGCCACGTACTGCAAAACGCTTGCATTTTGATGTTATTCCGCGGGCGGTCGATGAGTACTTTGCTTTTCTGGCCGCATACGACAAGCAGGATGCGGCACAGCAACTATCGAACCCTGTCTGGCATATTCACAACGGAAATCCACCACAACTGGACATGCCAGTGCCATTTTCACTGTTACTCAATCTGGTCAGCGCTTCGAATGCACATGATAAAGAGGTGCTTTGGGGCTTCATCTCGCGCTATTCGCCAGGTGCAAGTGCTGAAACACATCCAAAGCTTGATGAGTTGGTAGGATTTGCCATCCGATATTTCGACGATTTCGTGAAACCGAACAAGATTTTCCGAGCACCCGATTCTGTAGAGCGTGCTGCCCTGTCCGGGATAGAAATGGCTCTATCTGCTTTGCCGCAAGGATCAAGCGGAGAGGAAATCCAGAACGCGACACTGAATGTAGCACGGGAAATTGAACGTTATCAGGATCATGCGAAAAAGAGTCCTGACGGCGGCCCAGGCGTTTCTGTCGCATTTTTCCAGATGATATATCAGGTGCTGATCGGACAAGAAAAAGGCCCACGGTTCGGCTCATTTGCCGCGCTGTTCGGCATCGAAAAGACGCGAGAATTGATCGGTAGGGCATTGGATGGCAAACTGGTCTGATTGGTTCAAGGCGATATGACTTCCACCCCCAAAGGTGGCTGACCATAAATGCCCCGATTTAATGTCTTAGCGGCGGCAGCGAGATCGGCTAGCGCGCTGTTGGGCTTCGTTCTTGCCCAGCCTTGTTCAACCAGCCATGCTGCCGGGTCTTGGCCTAGAAGAAGACATTCAGCGACAATCGCTTTGTCTTGAGCCTCATACGGTAGATTGCAATTGAGTGCACGGCCTTGCAGATAATTGCGGAATGCCGTGCGCGCAACCATTCCGCAGGGCCAGCTTGCGCCTGAAGAAGTTCTGCAGGTCTCGTCGACAGACACAGCATCAATTCCAGGGAGGACAAGGGCTGTTTCCCCCGCTTGCAGAATGCCTGCGGATGTGGCCACGGCGTTGAATACCAGCCGCCAGCGGAGCGACCGGGGATCTGGCACAGACGGAATGTCAGGTTCGGGCCCGATTGGCGGTGTCGGCTGGGGAAGCGCGGCTATGCGCTCCAAAGGACCACCAGCGACTTGCGGGGTTGAAACCAAATCCCGGCCGACGCTTCGGGCTGTTTTCGTTTCAAGGGGTAACTTGGCAAGTGGCCCTGTCTTTGGTGTATCCAATGCACCGGATTGGGACCAATCATTTGCGCCAGCTGCAATTTCACGTATATTTTGTTTGGCGCGTCCACTATAGACCGCCGTCGAAATCATCCCAGCAATCAACAACAATAACATGAACTGGAATGATCGGATCATGCGCTATTGGCTCGCCCAAACAATGCGGCCGATCCAGTCGATATCAGATGGATCAAACGTCCTATTCGGATGAGCCGGGTTAAGCGACACCAATTCGAGCACTTTGCCGGTCTGTTTGTGCAACAGCTTGGCCAATACTTCGCCGGCGCGCGTGCGCACGACGACACGGTCGCCTTTGCGGATTTGTGCCGATTTGTCCACGAGCAACACGTCACCATCGCGGTAGAGTGGCATCATGGATTCGCCTGAGACCTCAATGGCCATTGTGTTTTCGCTGTTCGGTCCGGGGAACAAAATCTCATCCCATCCCTCCCCAACAGGATAGCCGGCGTCATCGAAATAGCCGCCGTCACCGGCCTGCGCTTGTCCGATAAGCGGTATCACGATGTTTCGGGAGGACCGGATTGCCTGTGTACCAGCGGTTAGAAGCACAACGAACTCGTCCAGAGTTGCCCCGGTTGCTTCCAGAATTTTTGACAAAGACTCTGTCGAAGGCCAGCGCGGACGGCCATCACTACTCGTTCGCTTTGATTTGTTAAAAGACGTGGGATCAAGGCCTGCACTTTTAGCAAGAGCTGATGCTGACAAGTCGTTTCTCGCCGCAAGGCGATCAATGGCTGCCCATACACGATCATGTGACAACATGAACAATATTCCGATCAAGCATTACGTCAAACCAAACCAGATTTTATTCCTATTTATTTCTTTTCATTCTGTCCAGTCCACATTCGCAATATGAACAAAAAAGGGCCGCTATAGCGACCCTGAGATAGAATTGAATATTGCCGATCTTATTCCTCAGAAGTTCCATCGTAACTCGAAACAAGCGGGCCAAGCGCGGCAAGATCACGAATGTTCTTTTGAACTGCCACAGCTGCAAATCCGCTAACAAGGAAAGCCATCGCGAAAAAGCCTTTTTCGCTTGGAAGCAGTGTTGCATTCCAAAGCCCGATTACCAGCAGCGCTACAGATGCGCCAAGCGCGACCCAGCAGATGCCGTAATATATATTGGTAACAGGAATACCTTCCATGCGATCGCGAACGGTTTTTTGCAGCGAAACTGCAGAAAAAAGCCCGAAAAGCAGTATGGTAAAATAGTATCCTTTTTCGTTGAGTTGCATCTGCGCGTTCCACAGGCCAAACAGATAACTTAATGATCCTGCTATCATAACCGCCCAAGATGCAAAGACGAAGGCGCTGGTTGGACGAAGCTGCTGATTCATGGTGTTCCCCTTGTTTATAACGCAAGCTAGAACACTTAATGATTGCAAAACTGTTATGTGAAATCAAAAAACTACCGCCTTGAAGGCGGCAGCTTTTGGACAAAATGGTTCAAGCGGCCGTTTTATACGGATTGTACCGCGCGTAAAATGTGTCGCCTTTGGCGGCCATATCTTCCAGAAGCTTGTTGACCTTATATTGCGGGCCGTACTTTTTCTGTAAAGCCTTGGCTTGTTTGACGAAGGTGGCAGCACCGAGACCATCGATATAGGAAAGCGTTCCGCCCGTGTAAGGTGCGAAGCCGAAGGCGAGAATTGAGCCAACATCCGCTTCGCGTGGGTCAGTGACGATGCCTTCTTCCATCACGCGCGCTGCCTCCAAGGCAATAACGGTCAAGAAGCGCTCTTTAAGCTCAGCAACGTTGACCTTTTCGGGATCTTGTTGCGGAAACAAATCTTTGAGACCAGGCCAGATATGCTTTTTGGCGGGCTTTGCCGGATATTCATAGAAACCCTTGCCGTTTTTGCGACCCTTGCGATCCAATTTGTCAACCAAGGTGTTGACCAAATCCAGATGCTTCGGATTAATTGCCTTTGCCCCGAGATCGGCAAGGGACGCCTTCAGGATTTTCTGACTGAGATCTATGGCTGTCTCGTCGTTTAGTGCCAACGGTCCAACCGGCATGCCTGCCATCTTGGCGGCATTTTCGATCATAATTGCAGGCACGCCTTCAATGAGCATGTTGTAGGCTTCCGACATGTATTGCAGCACGCAGCGGTTTACATAAAATCCGCGCGTGTCGTTGACGACTATCGGTGTTTTCTTGATCGCGCGAACGTAATCCAAAGCTAACGCAAGCGCCTTCTCACCGGTCTTTTTGCCCATGATGATTTCAACAAGCATCATCTTATCGACGGGCGAGAAGAAATGGATGCCAATGAAATTCTTCGGGCGCACTGAGACTTTGGCAAGGCCAGAGATAGGCAATGTCGACGTGTTCGACGCCATGATGGCCGTGGCACTGATTACAGCTTCCGCCTTTTGAGTGACAACGCGTTTGACTTCACGATCTTCAAACACTGCCTCGATGACGAGATCACAATTTTCCAAGGCTGAATAATCAGGCGTAGCTTGAATGCGGGAAAGCAGTGCATCCTTGTCTTCCGCAGTCGCCCTGCCCTTTTGCATGTCCTTGGTGATCAGATCGCCCGAGGTGGCTTTGCCCTTGTCGGCAGATTCCTGATCGCGGTCAACCAACACGACGTCAATCCCGGCCTTTGCCGTTACATAGCCGATGGATGCGCCCATGAAACCGGCGCCGATGACGCCAACCTTTTTGATTTTGCTGGGCTTTATGTCCTTCGGGCGACGGGCGCCCTTGTTCAGTTCCTGGAGTGAGACGAACAATGAGCGGATCATCATGCCTGCTTCGGTCGTCTGCAGGACGTTGGTGAAATAGCGCTGTTCAATTTTCAGCGCCGTATCGAACGGAACCAGAAGCCCTTCATAAACACATTTAAGTATCGCGGCTGCGCCGGGGTAGTTCAGATTGGTTTCGCGGCGCAGGATAGCGGAAGCTGCAGGCCAGAGGTTTGCGCCTTGTGCGGAGTAGACAGCGCCGCCCGGCAGCTTGAAGCCCTTTTCATCCCACGGCTGAACCGGCTTGAGGCCTGCCTTGATCATGTCCTTTGCTGCCTGAACCAGGTTTTTTGCCGGAACGACTTCGTGGACCAATCCCATCGCTTTGGCGCGTGAACCAGTCAAACTCGAACCTGTGGTCATCATCTGCAGTGCGTCCTGCTGGTTCGTAAGCCGTGGCACACGTTGCGTGCCGCCCGCTCCCGGGAAAATGCCGACTTTGACTTCGGGCAGAGCCAACTTGACTTTCGGATCATCGGAAACGACGCGGCCATGGCAGGCGAGCGACAGCTCGAATGCACCGCCCATGCAGACACCGTTGATCGCCGAGACCCAAGGCTTGCCGCTGGTCTCGATCTTGCGGAACAGCCAGGTCATTCGCCCGGCAACATCGAAAAGGAGCTTGACGGCGTTTTTTGGGTCTTTCGCCTTTTCGCTGTTGTACATCTCGAACATGGCTTTGAGCATGGTGAGATCAGCGCCGCCGGAGAACGAGTCCTTGCCGGAAGTGAAGACCACGCCCTTGACCGCTGCATCGCCAACAACGGCGGCCAACAGCGCATCGAGCTCGTTCATCACCTCTTCAGTGAATACATTCATCGACTTGCCGGGCATATCCCATGTGATGAGCGCAATGCCGTCGGAATCGACGTCGTATTTGAAGTTATTGTAAGTCATGACTTATTATCTCCAACTTCTCAGACGCGTTCGATGATGGTGGCGGTGCCCATGCCGGCGCCGATGCAAAGGGTGACAAGCGCGACATTCAGATCGCGCCGTTCAAGCTCGTCCAAAACAGTGCCAAGGATCATCGCGCCAGTTGCGCCGAGCGGATGGCCCATTGCAATCGCGCCGCCGCAGACATTCATCTTGTCGTGCGAAATGTCGAAGGCCTGCATATAGCGCAGCACGACCGAAGCGAATGCTTCATTCAACTCAAACAGGTCGATGTCAGAAATCTTGAATCCCGAGCGTTTCAGCAGCTTTTTGGTAACGTCCACCGGCCCGGTCAGCATCAAAGCCGGATCAGAGCCTATGTTAGCGAATGCACGAATACGGGCGCGGGGTTTAATGCCGAGCGCCTTACCCGCAGACTTGGAGCCGAGCAGGACGGCCGAAGCGCCATCGACGATGCCGGAAGAATTGCCGGCATGGTGCACATGGTTGACGGCTTCCACATCCGGATGCGCCTGAATGGCAACGGCGTCGAAGCCGCCCATTTCGCCCTGCATGACAAAGGCCGGCTGAAGCGAAGCCAGTGCCTGCATGTCGGTGCCCGGCCGCATGTGCTCATCTTTGTCGAGGATCAACAGACCATTCTGATCGTTGACCGGAATGACGGAATTCTTGAAGTAGCCCTTGGACCAAGAATTGGCAGAACGCTTCTGGCTTTCAACGGCATAGGCATCGACGTCATCCCGCGAGAAGCCATACTTGGTGGCGATCAGATCAGCGGAAATTCCCTGCGGCATGAAATAAGACGGCAAGCCGACTGACGGATCCATGTACCAGGCGCCACCCGCGGCGCCCATGCCGACACGCGACATGGATTCAACACCGCCAGCGATGACTATATCATCTGCTCCCTGCACGATCTTGGCTGCACCGAAGTTGATGGCGTCCAACCCGGAAGCGCAAAAGCGGGAGATTTGCATGCCGGGCGCACGGAAGTCGTAACCTGCTTCAAAAGCCGAGGAGCGCGGGATAACGGCGCCCGCTTCGCCGACGGGATCGACACAACCGAAAATGATGTCATCCACTTTGCCGGTGTCCAAACCATTGCGGTCACGGATCGCCTCGAGCACTTTCGCGCCAAGTCTGACCGCCGGAACTTCGTGGAGCGAGCCGTCCTTTTTGCCGCGGCCGCGCGGTGTGCGGACGTGATCATAAACGAATGCATCAGCCATATTTTTATCCTTTCCCCGGACCATACGGTCCGCCCTCGGGTCAAACCCGGTTAAATTGATTTGCCAGACCGGCAGTTTCTGCCGATCCGGCTGAAGGTCAAGCGGTTCAGAACGCCTCGGCGGGCAATTCCATCATTGTGTCCGCACCCATCTGGATGCGGTGCAGGCGCAGCGCCGTTTCCGGCATGATCCGCTCCATGTAAAAGCGCGCGAGAACCAGCTTATTCGGGAAATAGTCACCCTTGCCGTCTCCGCCGGAAGTGATCTTCTCCTGCGCAGCCTTAGCCATCATCGCCCACATATGGCCGAGTGAGACAAGACCGAAAAGGTGCATGAAATCTGTCGAACCGGCGCCGGCATTGTCCGGTTTGGCCATCGCATTCTGCATGAACCACATTGCGGCAGCCTGAAGGTCATTCAGGCCTTTTTTCAATGCCTTGGTGTACAGCGCCATTTGCTCATCGGCGCGGTTGGCTTCGCAGAAATCTCCGACTTCCTTGAAGTAGGCCATAATCGCGCGGCCCCCGTTAAGCCCCAGCTTGCGGCCGACGAGGTCGAGCGCCTGAACGCCGTTTGCACCTTCATAAATCATGGCGATGCGGGCATCGCGGACGAACTGGCTCATACCCCATTCTTCAATGTAGCCTTGGCCGCCATACATCTGCTGCGCCATGACCGCGTGGTCAAAGCCCTTATCAGTCAGCACGCCTTTGACGACCGGTGTGACAAGACCGAGAACATCATCAGCGAGGACGCGTTCCTTTTCGTCAGGCGATCGGTGAGCGATGTCTGACTTCAGAGCCGTCCACAAAATGAAGGCGCGTCCACCTTCATTGAATGCCCGGATGGTCATGAGCGTGCGGCGAACGTCCGGGTGGACGATCAGCGGGTCAGCCTTTTTGTCCAAGGCCTTCGGCCCGGTGAGTGCACGGCCCTGAATGCGCTCACGTGCATAGTTTGCGGCATTCTGGTAGGCAGCTTCGGAGATGGCGAGGCCCTGAAGACCGACGCCGAGGCGGGCTTCGTTCATCATCGTGAACATTGCCTTAAGGCCCTTGTGCTCATCGCCGAGCAGGTAACCTGTCGCTTCATCATAGTTCATCACGCAGGTTGAATTGCCGTGAATACCCATCTTTTCTTCGATCGAGCCGCAAGAGACCGTATTACGGGCGCCCGGATTGCCATTTACATCAATGGCAAACTTCGGAACGATGAAAAGCGAGATGCCTTTTACGCCTTCCGGCGCGCCTTCTATGCGGGCGAGTACAAGGTGTATGATGTTTTCGGAAAGGTCATGCTCTCCGGCAGAAATGAATATCTTCTGGCCTGAAATCTTGTAGGAACCATCGCCCTGCGGAACTGCCTTGGTGCGCAGCAAGCCAAGGTCGGTGCCGCAATGCGGCTCTGTCAGGTTCATGGTACCTGTCCAGATGCCATCCGTCATGTTGGGCAGGTAAGCGGCTTTCTGCGCATCTGTACCGTGAACATAGATGGCAGCAATGGCGCCCTGTGTCAGGCCTGGGTACATGGTGAACGCCATGTTGGCGGAGGAGAAATATTCCCCAACAGCCGTGTGAACCGTATATGGCAGGCCCTGTCCGCCGTATTCGGCATCGACAGCCAAACCCAACCAACCGCCTTCGCGATATTGCTTATAAGCGTTCTTGAAACTTTCTGGAGTGGTGACAGTGCCATCCGCATGGCGCACGCAGCCAATGTGATCGCCGTCGAGATTGGTCGGCTGCAATACGTTTTCCGCAAGCTTGGCGCCTTCCGCCAAGATCGCTTCGAGTACATCTGGCGAGGTGTCGCCGAAGCCTGGAAGATTGCTGTAGCGTTGATAACCCAAAACATCATTCAGGATGAAAAGTGTGTCTTCGACAGGGGCGCGATATACTGGCATCAAAACTCTCCCAAGAAATCAAAAAGGCGGCAGTTTTACTGTCGCAGAGTTATCTGTAAAATATTGACGTTTGCGTAAACGTCAATAAATAAATGCGCCCGACCATAAAAATGATCGGGCGCTCAATCCACTCAACACTGTCCTGCCAATGCCCCACGCCCATCAGGATAGCCAGATATGGACTGAAACCTTATGCGGCGGCAGAATGTGGCATGCCAAGCTTGTCGGCGAGCATATTGATACCATTGACAAGCTCATTGATCGCCTCATCAACAGCGGCTCGCTGAAGCTTCATTTTATCGAGCTGCTTTGCAGACTTGTCGACGATTGCCTTCATCTGAATTGTGTTTGAACCACCTGGCTCATAGAGGTCAATCATCTGCTTTACCTCGCGCAAAGAAAAGCCAACCTTCTTGCCGAGCAATATGAGTTTAATGCGTGCCCGGTCTTTGCGGCTGTAAAGTCGCGTTACACCTTGGCGTTTTGGCTGAATGAGGCCCTTGTCTTCGTAGAAACGCAAAGTACGCAACGTGACACCGAAAGTGTCAGAGACATCTCCGATGCGCATGTATTCTTCATTGTCATTGCCTCTTTCAATCGAGACAAATTCGTCGCTTGCAGCCGAAGCCACGCTCAAAACAACCATCTTATTCCTCATGTGTTTCGACAATGTGGGAAAGAGCGGATCCTTCAGACCACAAAGCGGGTATCAGGAACCATCTTTGGCTTCCTGTCCCGACAATCATCTTACGTAAAGGTAATATCGAAAGCGCTTTCAGATCGCAAGCCGAGCGGCAATCACGAATTGTTGCAAATCTGTTTCTTGCCGGAATGTCATTTTCGAGCGGGATTTTAACCGGAGTTAACGGCTTGTTTACCACGTTCAACGAAAGGTGGCGGTACGGTGATCCGTGTCATGTTTTGTCATGCGTCTTACACGATCAGTCTAGGTTTGAAAGCGTGACCCCATTTTGTCATTCGGACATTCGGGAATTCCGGACGGAATAGCTCAGCTGCAAGCCAAAACAACCGCGGATGATAAAGCCACGAACATTCAGGCCGTGCCAATGAACACTCGTTACAGCATATATGACCAGCTCAACAGCGGCCGCCAGCGCAAATCGGGGTCATCGCTTGATGACCTTGAAGCAACGATTGGCGGGATTGAAGCCCGGTTGGATCGCATTCGCGGCCGTTCCGATTCAAATCCTGCCAGTTATTCCGATGAAATTGCGGACCGGATGCGCAAACTTTCCAATGACGTTTCAGGCATTAATCGGCAAGGCACAGCATCGCGCGCGCCAATTGAACGCGCTTCAAGCGACCGGCCTGCCAACGGTCGTGACATGGACCGGATAGCACGCGAGGTAGAACGGGCACGTATCGAAGAAGCGCAACACGGCCAAATGGCCTCGGTCATGAGTGAATTGCAGCAATTGCGCGGCGAAATGCGCCGCCTGAACGCCAGGCCGCAAGACGACTGGGGACAGGCGCTGCGCCAGGAAATCGAGACTCTAAAGCAAGGTATCGGCTCGCTTGCCCGGGAAGACACACTTAGATCTGTCGAGACTCGCTGGTCGCAAGCAGCAAAGCCTCAGCCAATCAACATTTCTGATGATCCGATCATTGAATCTCTGATGGATCGGATCGACGCCATTCAAGCCGCTGTCAACGGTTTGCCGCAGTCTCTCTCGATTACAAGTCTCGAGGAGAAAGTGCGGATACTTGCCAGCGCAATCGATCAGATGTCGCGCCGCAACCCGGAGATCAATCCCGAACAACTGCTCCAGATCGAGGACAGGCTTGACGAGATTTCTCGCGCAATCGTCGCATCCTCTGTTTCAGTTCAGCCGATTGGCAACGACAAACTCGCATTTGAGCGGATTGAAGCGCGTCTCGGTTCGTTGAACGGCCGAATTGACGAATTGATGAATATTGAACCCGGCCATGAAATACAGGACCGAATTGGAAAACTCGCTGAGCAGCTTGATTTGCTTGCCTCGCGTGCCGGTGCGCCGAACGAACAAATGGTTCGCATGGCCTCCCAGATGGAAATCATTGCAGACAAGCTGCACCAGTTGGACACCCGCAATCAGGACACGGATGCTCTTGCCAAAAGCATGGAAGACCGGCTTTTCGAAATCGCGAGCCGTTTGGAACTTTCACAAGCCGAAAATGGGCGCGAGAGCCGCACGATCCTTTCTGAACTTGAACTCCGGCTTGAGGATATGGCTGCAAAGATGTCTGCGCCAATACCTGCGGCCATCGACAATTCGGACCATATACTCGCCGCTGTCGAACAACGCTTTTCAGATCTTTCAAAGCAGATTCACTCATCCCAGCCTGACAACACCATCGACCCGGTATTTGCCGAAAATGTAGAACGGCGCCTTGCAGAGATTACAAATCGGCTTAATCAGTCCACTGCATCGGCACCAAATGGCGATCCGGAAGCTATTGCGCGACTGGAGCGCCAAGTCAGCAATTTGTCACAGCATTTGTCTGAACCGCGTTCTGACACCAAAATGCTTGGAGACCTCGCCCCACGGCTGGAATCAATCGAGAAAAGCCTGGCGAGCAACCACGAAACCCTGCTTGCTGTCGCCCGTCAGGCTGCAGAAGATGCGTTGCGCAATGCTAGCATGCAAGGAACCAGCACTGCCGATTCCGAAGCAGTGTATCAGTTGGCAAATGATTTGAAGGCCCTCGATATCCTTGCCCGCAAGTCCGATGATCGTAACGCCAAAACGTTTGAGGCCATTCACGATACGCTTCTGAAAATCGTTGACCGGTTAGGATCCCTCGAGACAACGGAGTCCGCACCGGCATTTGCGAGCACAAAAGCAACTATTGCAGCGTATGAAAACGAATTGTTTCGGCCAAGTACGCCGCAAGTCGCAACTGAATCCAAACTTGATCTAGGAACGTCGGCTCCGGCATTTGACGCATCGGATTTTACCGAGAGTGACGGTTTCGAAGACTTTGAGCCCGTTCCGGTCCGGAGCCCCGCTGAAGCCGCACTTGCTGCCGCAAACGCAGCCCGTGAAATGGCGACATCGCTGGATGCGTCTGTAAAGCTTTCCAAGCCGAAAGGCGGATTGCTGTCAGGTTTGACAAGAGCGCTTCGTCGCGAGGAAAAGCCTACTGTTGGCGAGCTTGCCGGTTCGGTACTTCCAAAAGTCGAGCCGGAAATTGACAGCCAGGCGGCAACAATTGATGCAAGCCCGGTATCTGATCCAATTTCTGGTGCACCCGATCTAAACGCAATCATGAAGCGTGTGCGCGATGAACGGCGCGGTCGGGCTGACGGCAAGCCGGAAGACAATGCTAAAAATGACTTCTTGGCGGCGGCGCGGCGCGCGGCGCAAGCTGCAGCGGCAGACGCGGAAATCCTGAAAAACAAAAGTGCCAAGGCGACCAAGTCCGGCAATGGCGGCTTGGCAGACATTTTTCAACGTCAACGCAAACCGATTTTGATGGGCGCGCTGGCAATCATGTTGGCCTTGACAGGCTTACAACTTGGCAAGGCATTTCTTGGCGGCAGCACTGAGCCGACAATCACATCAGACGCCGCACCGGCTGCGACTATTGAAGACGTGGCAAAACCGTCAGCGATGGCAGAGGCAAAACTTCCTGATGCTACCGATGTGGATACCGATGCAAACAAGATAGCTGGCGAAACGGCAACTACTCCAGTTGCGCAAGTTGATACGGGTGTTCGCGTCGTTGAGCCGGGCGTGAAATCCCTCACCACGCCAGCTGATGTGGCTACAGATCAAGGCACAGACGAGCAGCAGACGAGTGCGGCACCTGCCTCTGAGACTGCCAAGGCCGACACCGTTCTGCCTGAGATCGCTTCTATACCGGCACCGACAACAAGTTTGACAGATGCGGTTCCAGCTGAAGTTGGCCCTATTGCACTGCGCGAAGCGGCAGGCTCGGGCGATGCAAAGGCGATGTTTGAAATTGGCAGCCGCTATACGGATGGCCGCGGCGTTGCAAAGGACACTAAAAAGGCAGTCGAATGGTATCAGAAGGCCGCTGACACCGGTTTTGCCCCAGCCCAATTCCGTCTTGGCAGCTTTTACGAAAAAGGTATCGGCGTTGAACGTTCGGCCGAGAAAGCAAAAACCCTTTATCAACTCGCGGCAGAGCAAGGTAATGCGAGCGCCATGCACAATCTTGCGGTACTGTTTGCAATGGGTGCGGCCGGGCCGGCCGACAATGATTCCGCCGCACGCTGGTTCGTCAAGGCGGCAGAATTTGGTGTGAAAGATAGCCAGTACAATCTGGGCATTCTTGCCGCCAAGGGTTTGGGTGTGCCGCAAAACCTGGAAGACTCCTACAAGTGGTTTGCTCTTGCCGCCAAGACCGGCGACAAGGACGCTGCATCCAAGCGTGACGAAATTGCAAACGTGATGCGCCCGGAACAATTGCAGAAGGCGCGGGCAACCACGGATCTTTGGAAAGCAAAGCCGCTGAATGCTGAAACCAACTCGGTTGAAGTGCCGGAGTCATGGAACGCAGATACCGCCGCAACGGCGAGCACTTCGTCTGCAGACATGGTCAAGGCCGTTCGCAACATCCAGATCATTTTGAATCAGAACGGCTATGATGCAGGTGCACCGGACGGCAAGATGGGCGGCAAAACCAAGACAGCTATTGCTGCATATCAAAAGGCAAACGGCATGCCGGCAACAGGCGAAGTTGACGATACACTTGTCAAATCACTCCTGAAAAAGGTCAAGTCTTAAGGCCTGAACACCTGTTCTTGCCGGTGTTTGCTTAACCTTCATCTTTTCGACACATAATTCCGTTTGGGACTGTGGACGGTCACATTCGTGACCTCGACGCGGATTTGTAATTTTGGGAATCTACCTGCCGATAGCGGAGTTGTCCGTTAACCTGTTCACGCTGCTTGCCATGGGCGCTGCGGTCGGGTTTCTATCTGGCATGTTTGGCGTTGGCGGCGGGTTTTTGATCACTCCCTTGCTTATCCTGTACAACATACCGCCTGCAATCGCGGTTGGCACCGGGGCCAATCAGGTCATCGCCACATCGCTTTCTGGCGCTCTGGTTCATTACAAGCGCCGCTCCATTGATTTCAAGTTGGGTGGCCTTTTACTTGTCGGCGGTATTGCCGGGTCCAGTCTTGGCGCGATCGTGTTTTCGTTGTTGCGCAGATACGGCCAGCTCGATCTCACGATTTCTTTGCTTTACGTTCTGTTTCTGGGTGTCATCGGCGGCATGATGCTTATTGAAAGCGTTTCCTCCATGCGGGCGGCAAAAAGTGACCAAACGGTAATTCCGCCAGCAACAACTATGAAGCCAAACCTCCAAACCTTGATCCATCGCCTTCCGTGGAAGATGCGGTTTGAGGTATCGAAGCTTTATATTTCAGCAATACCGGTTTTGGTCCTTGGCCTTTTCATAGGCTTTCTTTCGGCAATCATGGGTGTCGGCGGCGGCTTCATCATGGTTCCCGCAATGATTTACATCCTTAAAGTTCCGACGAATGTAGTTGTCGGCACTTCGTTGTTTCAGATCATTTTTGTTTCGGCCTACACCACATTCATTCATGCAACAGCCAATCATGCGGTCGATGTTGTGCTTGCCACCTGCTTGATGGTTGGCGGGGTCATCGGCGCCCAGTACGGTGCCGATGTAGGCCAGAAACTGAAGGGCGAGCAATTGCGTTCCCTTCTGGGTCTTTTGGTTCTGGCCGTTGCGTTGCGTATCGCGTATGGCCTGTTTGTCACTCCTGACAGTATCTACACAATTGCCACCACAGGCGCATCATGAGCCGAATTGCAGCCTTTGTGACACTGGCAACGTTGGCGTCATCCGCCTTGCTGAATGCGGCCCAAGCACAAACAAAATTGCCGCCTGAAACCATACAAATCGGGCTTTCGACCGATACGATTTCCATAAACTCAAATTTTGCCGGAACAGCGCTCACGATTTTTGGTGCGTTGGACGGCGCAGATCCATTGATTCAAAGACAAGGCCGTTATGATCTTGTTGTTGTGCTTGAAGGCCCTGAAGTTGAGCAGGTCGTTCGCAGAAAAGCCCGTGTTTTTGGCATGTGGGTCAATACCGCGTCGGCAAGCTTTGACCTGGCACCGCTGTCCTATATTGCTGCCTCGACAAGAGACTTGAAAGACATCACAGACAAGCAGTCTTTCTCTAAATTGGCACTTGGGGTCAACGCCCTGAAACTTGATTCCAACGCCGACAAAACGGCTATCGCCGGCGAATTTGCCGATGCCTTCAAAAAAATAAACGGCGCTTCCGGCGCTTATTCCGAAAGCTCCGGCAATGTGGAATTCATATCACAGAACTTGTTTCGCGCGACTCTACAATTGCCTGCCAGCATTCCCGTGGGCCAGCATCAAGCCAGAGCCTATTTGTTTCGCAATGGAACTTTCATCCGCGAAAGTTCTGCCGAACTCGCGATCGTGAAGTCCGGTACCGAACAAGCTATCTATCGCGCGGCTCAGGATCAGTCGATGTGGTATGGCCTCGCTTCAGTCGCAATCGCTGTAGTGATCGGCTGGCTCGGCAACGCAGTTTTCCGCAAAGGCTAAAGCGACCTCAGCGACCAAGCGCAGGCAGCGTCAACGAATATATCTGCCGCTCGCCAATCACATGCGCAACGGCGGTCTTGCGATCAATCAGGCCTGAAAAAGCGGCTTCGTTGATGTTGAGGCCACCTGTATAACTGCCGAATGCAGGCAATATCATCCGCAGTCCGTCCGTTATAAAACATCTTCGCTTTACCGATCTTCCCCGTCCGAGGACCGAGGCGGCCGGATGAAGATGACCGGAGATTTCTCCTGATTTTTGCAATGGCCCTCCTGGAATATGGACCAGCCGGAGATTGCCTATTCCCAGCTCCGCGCAAGCAAGACCAGGGAGCGTATCCGGAATTTCAGGATCATGATTGCCGGTTATCCAGAATGTATTCTGGTTGGTGCAGATCGTGGTCAGATTGTTCAGTACGTGCGCATCAAGCCGCCCATGACCGCCGGCATCATGGAAACTATCACCAAGAAAAACAAGTGTTTGCGGCCGGTATTGCCCGACTGCCACCTTTAGTGCGGCCAGTGTTTTATGACTGTCATACGGGGGCAGAAATATTCCCCGCCGTGCCCAGGACGTGCCTTTTTCCAGATGCATATCGGACACAACAAATGTTTTTTCATCGGGCAAATAAAGTCCACCCGACATATCCAGTACTGCTTCCATTCCTGCAATTTGACAGGTTGTTACTACTGAAAATGACTTGGACAATACGCTCACAGCGTGGCACCCGGCAAACCGAACATTCCCGCAGCCTCACGAAGAATATCCTCTTCCGCTTCACCCTTGATGCGTTCGCGACCAATTTCCAGCATTATGGGTACAGACAATGGTGAAGCGCGGTCCAGCGGCATGTGCGTGATTCGATCCTTGATACGCTTCAACATATCGCCGAGCCGGTGAATGTCGAGAAGACCCGTCGCAGCATCAGCATATGCAGCACGCAAGAGGATGTGGTCGGGTTCATGTGCGCGCAGCACATCGTAGATCAGGTCGGCAGACACTGTGACCTGTCTGCCTGATTTTTCCTTGCCCGGATGGCGTTTTTCGATCAGGCCGGATATCAGCGCGCAGTTGCGGAAACTGCGCTTCATCATCCAGCTTTCAGCCAGCCAAGCGTCCAGATCATCACCGAGCATATCTTCATCGAACAGGGCTGGCAGTGAAAGTTCGCCGGTTTTGATCATCCGGCCCATATCGCGCGCGCCCCAGACACAAATGGAATAGTCCGTCGCGACAAAACCCAGCGGGCGTGCACCGCCCCTCTCCAGCCTGCGCGTCAAAAGCATCCCGAGCGTCTGATGCGCCAATCTGCCTTCGAACGGATAGGCAGCCAGAAAATATCTGTCATCGCGCGGAAACGTTTCGATCAACAGATTGCCGGCCGATGGCAGAACTGAATATTCACGCTGGAGTTCCAGCCAGTCGCGGACCTGATCCGGCAGCTTTTTCCATTCGTCCGGATCAGACAGCATATTGCGCACGGAAGCGGCCAGATAGGTGGAAAGCGGAAACTTGCCGCCCGCATAGGCCGGTATTTTTGCGTCCTCATCATAGGTCTTGGAAACGTAACATTCATTCTCGCGAATGCCCTCAAAACGCAAAACATTGCCCGCGAAGAAAAATGTGTCGCCGGGCGACAGCATTTCAAGAAAGCTCTCCTCAACCTTCCCAAGCACCGGCCCGCCTGCGGATTTGATGCCCTTTCCTTGCCGCACAAGCCTGACGTTGAGTACAGGGGCTTCAATAATGGTTCCCACATTCAACCGGTATTGCTTGGCAATCAGCGGATTGGAAACGCGCCACTTGCCATCCGGATTTTTGCGAATGCGGGCATAGCGTTCGTAAACCCGGAGCGCATAGCCACCGGTGGCGA
>JANMEX010000181.1:0-3345 GCA_031377485.1 Phyllobacteriaceae bacterium | reverse complement strand
TGAGGCAACTTCAACAGCTGTGAATTCTTTGCGAATGCGCTCCAGCGCATGCGGGTTGAGACGGCCGGGAACCAGCACACGAATGTCTTTCAAGTTCATCTCAGCCCATTTCCCCTATCCCATTTCCCCTATCCCATTTCCTTGGGAGCAGCGGTGGAATGGCGGACGGTCAAGATCGGCGTGATCAATTCCTGCCGCGCCGAGGCCGGGACACCCGAGAGCCGCTCGATCAACGCCCGCGCCGCGCGCCGCCCCACTTCGCGCTGGCCATTCCAGACCGTTGTCAAATCCGGTGTCGCGATCGATGCCTCTTCCAGATCATCATAGCCGGTCACCGAATAATCCTTGCCAGGCATGAACCCGGCGCGCGCAATGCCGCTCATCAAACCGATCGCGACAAGATCATTCCAGCACACTGCCGCCGTCGGCTTGTCAGGCATGGCCAAAAACAGCGGCGCTGCGTCAAACCCGTCCTTCTTGGTGCGCGGTCCCGGCAAGCGAAGCTCCGGCACAACCGGAATTCCCGCCTTCTGCATCGCCAGCACATAACCTTGATATCGGTCGCGGCCTGTCGATGTCTGGTCTGTGCCGCCAACCATCGCGATGCGCGTATGGCCAAGTTCGATCAGATGGTTTGTTGCAAGTCCGATGCCGAACGCATCATCGCCGCGGAAAACCGGCACGTTGGCCCCTTCGACAGAGCGCGCAATCAGCACCGCAGGCAGCCGGTTGTTTTCAGCCAGTTGAATGTCGGATGCGGGCGTCCCGATGGCCGGCGACATGATCACGCCGTCCGCGCCAAGCTGCATCAGCGTTTCAAGAAAATTCCGCTGCTTCTCCACCGAGTCATAATGGTTGGACAAGATGAAGGTCTGCCGCTGCTTGTCGAGTTCAGTCTCGATTGAGCGCAAAATCTCGGCATAAAACGGGTTCATGATGTCATGCACCACAACGCCAACAATGCCGGAACGCGACGTGCGCAGGCTTGCCGCACGGCGATCGTAGATATATCCGAGCTTGGCCGCCTCTTCCTTGATACGCTCGCGCGTTGCGTCCGCCACCAGCGGGCTGTCACGCAGCGCCAGCGATACGGTCGCCGTCGACACTTTCAAGGCGTCGGCAATGGTTGAAAGCTTGACCTTAAACGCCACAGAACCCCCTGATTGTTCGCAGCTGGTTTAAAATATTTAAAACCCGTTATGCCAACTGTTATTCAGGAGTCAAAGATATTTAAACAGCCAGGCGTCGCGCCACCCTTAGCCTGTGCTCGCGAAACGCAATGTAGAGCCCCGACGCAATGATAATGGCCGCGCCGATCAGCGTCTGGAAATCCGGAAACTGGTCGAAAAACAGCCAGCCAAACAGCACCATCCACAGCATCTGGCTGTAGGGATAAGGCGCCAGCGCCGCGGTACTGGCCTGCTGGTAAGCCTTGATCACAAACCAGTGCCCGAGCCCGCCAAACACGCCAAGCAACAGCAACAGCGCAATTGCGATGTTTGTAGGCGGCATCGAAGCCATCGGCAACGCCACCGGTGCCATCAACAGGGCCGGCGCCAGCGCAGAATAGAAAATCAGGCTTTCAGCCGATTCCGTCTGTCCCATCTTGCGGGTCAACAGCGTGTAGAATGAATAAGACAACATGGCGCAGATCATCAGCAGCACTTCCGGCTGAAACGCCCCGCTGCCCGGTCGTGTCACCACCAGCACGCCGGCGAACCCGCCCAAAATAGCAAGCCACCGCCGCCACCCTGCCCATTCGCCTAACATCGGCCCGGCCAGCGCCGTTATCACCATCGGCCCGGCAAAAAAGATCGAGATCGTTTCCGCCAGTTGCAAATGTTTAAGCGCGAGAAAATTGAAAAATGTCGAGCCGAACAGGCACGCCCCGCGCAAAAACTGCATGGGAATGTTGCGCGCCCTGTAAATAGACGGATTGCGCCAGCCTTGCAGTATGAAAAACGCCAGCAGCGTGTGCGTCACAAACCGTACCCAGGCCACAAACGGTGCAGCCATGCCATGCGTCACCAGATATTTGGCACTGGAATCCAAACAGGTGAACAGCACCGCCGTGCCAAGAACCAGCAGCACCGCACGAAGTGGCGGCGGTGCATCATCGTCATTTATGGAAACTGTCACAGTCTGGCGCCCCGCAGGGTTTGAGTACGCTGCGGTGTGTCGGCAAACGCTGCGGCCCGCAAGGGGCTGATGGCATCATTAATCCATCAGCCGCCGTTTTCTTGCCGCTGCCTCAATAGTTGGTCAATCGCTCAAATCATCCGGCTGTTCAGATTTCGCCGCATCTTCGGCATCATCATCCTTGTCGGCACTGTCCACTTCGATGCCAGTCAGATTGTCTTCAACATGCTTGAGCAGCTTGTAGAGCGTCTTGCGCTCCTTCTTGTCCAGTCCGGCCAGCGCCCGCTTTTCGGTTTTCTTTATCGACTTCTCGATTGAAACAATCGCTTCACGGCCCGCATCCGTCAGGAAAATATGCGCCTGCCGCGCGTCGCTTTCCGACCCGCGCTTTTCGAGAAATCCTTGCGCCTGCAAGCGCGAAATCGTCTTGGTTATGGTGGGCGGGCGAACACCGATTTCCAGTGCCAACTGGCCCGGCGTCTGGCCGTCCTGCAGCGCAAGCGCCAGCATCAGCTGGTCTTGGCCAGCATAAAGCTTCTTTTCCAGAAGCCGTATTGCCAGAGCCGTGCGCCCAAGTCGCGCGACGACCTGAACTTGCTGCAAAACTTTGCGGTCTTTCTTGGCCATGATCTCATCCCCGTTTTCGCAAACCTTGCGCGGCAATCTCAATACGATGCGCGCCAGGGGCTTGCCTTGCAATATGTCAATCGGCAAAGCACCATGTCAAAACAACAAACTGCTTTCCCGATGTCGGCAAATAAACAGGTTATGTGACAGTCATGCGACTATGGATAAAATCACCCTTGGCAATACTGGCAGAAAATGCCGGAGGCGGCATCGTCGTTGAAGGCAGCCGCATTGTTGAACTTGTACCATCAGGCGTAACGCCGCGACATGACGAAATGTTAGATGCCTCCCGCCACGTGGTGATCCCCGGCCTCATCAACACCCACCATCATTTCTACCAGACTTTGACCCGGGCGCATCCACAGGCAATCAACAAGGAATTGTTCCCTTGGCTCAAAGCGCTCTACCCCATTTGGGCGCGGCTCGATCCGGAATCCTTCCGCCTTGCCACGCGTCTCGCGTTGACCGAACTCATGATGTCCGGCGTCACCTGCTCATCCGACCATCACTATGTCTTTCCGGCAGGCCTTGAAGACGCGATGGACATTCAGGCAGAGGAAGCCCGCGCGCTCGGCATGC
>JANMEX010000163.1:0-1821 GCA_031377485.1 Phyllobacteriaceae bacterium | reverse complement strand
CCATGCCGATTGACTGGCCGCTGCTGGAGGGCGACGTCAACCCAAAGTCCTTTACAATCAACAATGATGCCACTCGAGATATCTTGAACCATCCTGATCCTTGGAAAGACTTTTTCAAGATGGGCAAACCTCTGCGGGCATAACCCCAAAGCATTTCTTGTGAATTGGACATACGTGCGATGCCACAGCCGTGCAAACGCGGCTTAGACCTCCTTGCCGTATGCGGCGCGGGGAGTTCACTGAATGGTCTCCAACGCCAGCGACGGCGGCGCATCTCACGAACTAAAAGCGTCGTCCACAACAAACGATGCCTTGAACATTCGGCTTAAGTTCATGGGTTGGATTACAGTTTAATGACTGGTTAACGCAACTGCCGTTGGAACCAAATGGTCGCAGGCGGAGTTTTGGAATTGGTAGGCCGCGTGTTGACCGGGCATGGCGGTAAGAGGAATGCGGAGGTTTTCCCGATCTCACTCCGCAGCCAACGAAACGGCAGACGAGCCTTTATGCCGTCCGCGGCCTCCACATTAAATTCCGGTGCCAATCATCCAGCGGCAAAAAACAAGGTCGACTGAACCTCACGATAATCGCCTCTTTTGTCTTTGTCATGACGCACCAGCGCGTTTTCTCTTCCCCGACTCGAGGTCACTGACGGGAGAAAGCTGCTTTGACTTCGACACCGCTGGACAGCCATCAAAGCTCCCGCAGAGCACCTCGTTCCTTCCCTTCGAAAAATCCGCACAATCAAACGATACGATCGGGCAACGGCGGTCAAAATGCTGCGCAGCGGTCTGGAGCAGGATTACGCAAGCGAACAGATCTCTTTTAGCCGTAATCTTAAAGCGACCCATCAAGCCATGCATAAGCCGGGATAGTATATAAATCCGATCTGGATGCACTCTTTGCAATTTGTGCGGAACCAAGTGAACGCATTCGGAGTTTCTGTTTGTGTCGATAGGTTGGAAAAATCGTCAGATGACATTGCTTGAGTCGACTTATCGTATTCGTCGTAGCGGGCTAGCGTATCCCGGCCAGACTACATTGACCTATTTCGCAGCAGCCTTTTTCACGCTCACCCTTCTGACAGACTTGGCGTATATGCAGACCACGATCTTGATGTGGAAAGATTTCTCGTCCTGGTTGCTGTTTGCAGGCTTGGTTTCAGGTTGGCTGGGTGTTGCGCTTTGGCTGGTTCTTCTGGCGGTTTACCGTCAGCGTCCGTTGTGGAGCGTTATCGTGGTAAATTCGATGGTGCTTGCTGCGACTTTCCTTAATAGCCTCCTCCACGCCGGCGACGGATGGACGTACATTGTCCCTTGGGGCATCGCGGTTTCTATCGCGACATGCCTTCTGATGCTCGCTTCGGTAGCACTGGGACGACGAGCACTATCCAATAAAACATACAACGTGTGAGTGGGAGACTGGATATGATGAAGCGCTCTGGCTCATGGTACTGCATAATTTTACTTACTGGTGTCGGCCTCGCAGGCGCCGATCTGTCGCTCGATGCGGCGCAAGCCCAAAGCTCAGATGGGTTTGATATCACAACCCAGATCGGCCCGGACCCGGTTCTGCCGGAACCCATTTTCGTGAATCTGCTGCCGAGTGTCAAAGTCGCCGAAGTCGTGGGTTGGGGAAAAGCGCAGACGCCAAGCGTGCCAGATGGGCTGACGATCACGGCTTATGCCACCGATCTGGTCAATCCGCGCACTGTTCACACATTGCCCAATGGCGATGTGCTTGTGGTTCAGTCGCGAGGGCCTGAGGGCAAGCCCAAGTACAGGCCAAAGGATTACATTCGCGGCTGGGTCATGGCCTTTG
>JANMEX010000112.1:0-3360 GCA_031377485.1 Phyllobacteriaceae bacterium | reverse complement strand
AAGGCACGCATGCTGGGCTTGTCGGGCGCAATGGCACAGGTAAAACGACCCTGTTCAAGGCCATAACCGGCGATTTATCGTCGGAGACAGGCTTGGTGTTTTTGCCCAAAGGCTTAAAGATCGGCCAAGTGGCGCAGGAAGCGCCAGCGACAGAGCAGTCACTTTTGGAAATCGTGCTGGAAGCCGATACCGAGCGCAGCGCGCTGATGGCCGAGTCCGAAACGGCGAGCGATCCGCACCGGATTTCCGAAATCCACATCCGGCTTGCCGACATCGAAGCCCATTCGGCCGAAGCGCGGGCAGCATCAATTCTATCCGGTCTTGGTTTTGATGCGGCGGCGCAGGCGCGGCCCGCTTCCAGTTTTTCCGGCGGTTGGCGCATGCGCGTCGCACTTGCAGCGGTCCTCTTTGCCCAGCCCGATCTTCTCCTCCTCGACGAGCCGACCAACTATCTCGATCTTGAAGGCACGCTTTGGCTTGAAACCTATGTGGCGAAATATCCGCACACGGTTTTGATGATTTCGCATGACCGCGATCTTCTCAACAAGGCGGTCAATTCCATTGTTCATTTGGAAAACCAGAAGCTGACTTTCTACAAGGGCGGCTACGACCAGTTCGAGCGCCAACGTGCGGAAAATCTCGAACTGCAAGGCAAAGCGCAGGTAAAACAAGCTGCAAAGCGCGCGCACATGGAAGCGTTCGTCGCCCGTTTCCGCGCCAAGGCATCGAAGGCCAAGCAGGCGCAGTCGCGGCTGAAAATGCTGGAGAAGATGAAGCCGATCTCGGTGGCGATCGAGGACAATGTCGCGCCGTTCAACTTTCCTGCCCCGGTAAAGGAAGCCGCATCGCCGATCATTGCCATGCATGGCGTTTCAACCGGCTACGAGGCTGACAAGCCGATCCTTCGGCACATGGACCTGCGCATAGATGCCGACGACCGCATTGCGCTTTTGGGTTCGAACGGAAACGGCAAATCCACTTTCGCCAAGCTGATCGCCAACCGGCTCAAGGCAATGGGCGGCTCCTCCACAACGGCCCCGGGCTTGAAGGTCGCGTTCTTTGCCCAGCACCAGATGGATGATTTGCGCCCGGAGGAAAATGCCATCGAGCATGTCCGCCGGATGATGATCGACGCGCCTGAAGCAAAAGTCCGGGCGCGCGTGGCGCAAATGGGCCTTGCCACCACCAAGATGATGACGCCCGCCAAGGATCTTTCGGGTGGCGAAAAAGCCCGCCTGTTGATGGGTCTTGCCGCCTTTGAAGGTCCGAACCTTTTGATCCTCGACGAGCCGACCAACCATCTCGACATCGATTCGCGCGAGGCGCTTGTCGAAGCGCTGAATGAATTTCCGGGTGCCGTGATCCTGATTTCCCATGATCCGCATCTGGTTGAATCGACCGTTGACCGGCTGTGGCTGGTGCATGACGGCACGGTCAAAAACTTCGACGGCGATATGGATGAATATCGCCAGATGGTCTTGAACGGCTCAATCTCCGGTACCACTGGCCAGCGCGACAAGCGTGAACAACCGAAAATGGTCAACAAGGCGGAACTGCGCAAACAGGCTGCCCAGCGCCGCATCGAATACGCGCCGCTTGCCAAAAAAATCAAGGAAGCCGAGGCCTTGGTTGAATCGCATCAGAAAAAGATTCAACTGATTGAAAGCCAGATGGCCCAGCCGGGAAATGATCAGTCGCGGATGCAGCAGCTCGGCAAAGACCGGACGGAAGCACAAAACCGCATGGCTATTGCGGAAGAGAACTGGATGAAACTTTCAGAAGACTATGATGCAAAAATGAATGCTTGATCTGGTGTAATTTCAAGCGTTATTCATTCGCCGCGTCCCTGCCCCATTTCGGTTTTTCCGGTTCTGCAGGCGGCGGAGTTGTGGTCTGGCCGACAGGTATTTTTGCATCACGCCGCCTCCAACTGATCATCCCGAATACGCCCAGTCCAAAAAGTCCCATGCCAATCGGGAAGGCACGCGGGTCGATTTCGACGGCATTTTGGCGTAAGACAAGATCTACTTTCTTCAGCGAAAGTCCTTCGAGGTCCCCCTCGCCCACCACAAAATGATAGGTCCCCGGAGCTGTTATGACGAGGTCGCCAGCGCGGTCACGGAAGATTTTTTCGGAATTCTGCAAATTCTTGGCTTCAACGCTTGACGCAACAAAATTCATGCGTGTCGCCAGGACGGTCTTGCCTCCAGTTGATGCCGTGAAGGTCAATACTGTGCTCGTCGTATCCGGATAATAGCCTTTGAGCGGCGTCAGGTCCGCAAAAACACGCACTGGCGATTGGCTTTGAGACAGGACTACATCGACCGGCGTGAAGCCGGTTGTCTGGCGATAGACTGTGTAAGTGCCGACGTTTTTGCCCGACCGGTTTTCAAGAAACCAGGGATAGCCAAAACCTATGCCAACGCCGGCCAAAATCATCAGAAAGAACAGTTTGCGCATTTAAATCTCCGAAGGCGCAAATTACGCCTTCTTCTCCCATCGGCGTTCAGCGTTTTGTTGCCAGTATGTCAGATCATGAGCGCCAGATTTCAAGCGTTTCCACTGGCCGCGCGCGTCTTCGACCTGGCTTTCATCATGGCCATCGAACAGAAATACGGCACGTTCATATCCGTCGAGCGGCCCCGGCATTGCACCATCAACAAGGAAGCGAACTGTAGCACCATTCGGATTTCCTTCAGACGTCGTCAGCACCACTGGGATACCTTCCACACCCTCTTCATGATCACAGCCGTGCGCCAGAAAGCTTTCTTCCGAATAGACCCACAAATGCTGATCCAACGAATCGCGCCGCTCTTCGGTGCCCGTTTGCACAACGACTTTCCATCCCCGCGCAACCGAACGCTCAAGGAGCGCAGGCAGCGCGTCCTCGAGCTTTGATTCCGTCAAATGATAGAAAAGAATTTCCGCCATGATCAGCTTTCGTAATTGTCTTTAACGAGCCGGTCGAGAAGTCGTACACCAAAGCCGGACGCCCAACCGGAGTTGATCTCGTTGGAAGGCGATCCCATTGCCGTTCCGGCAATATCCAAATGCGCCCATTTGGTTTCACCGACAAAGCGCTGTATAAATTGTGCGGCCGTGATCGAGCCACCGTTGCGACCTCCGATGTTTTTCATATCGGCGTTCGGCGTGTCGATCAGCTTGTCATAATCCGCCCCCATCGGCATGCGCCAAAGCCGCTCACCGGTGGCAAGCCCTGCTGCGGTCAATTGCGCGGACAATTCGTCATTGTTCGAAAAAAGACCCGCATGAAGCGAGCCAAGCGCAACAATGATCGCGCCGGTCAGCGTTGCAAGGTTGATCATGAATTTCGGATCGTATTTGGTGCGGCAGAAATGC
>JANMEX010000110.1:0-5550 GCA_031377485.1 Phyllobacteriaceae bacterium | reverse complement strand
CCATGCCGGACGCCGTCAAGGCACCGGGGCGGGTGACGAACGGGATCGAGATCGATTTCCGCGCTGGATTTGCCGACACGGGTGTTGACGTGCCGGACGGGCTGAAGCGGGCAATGCTGCTTTTGGTCGGGCATTGGTTTGAACATCGCGGAGCGCAAGGCAGCGAAGGCCAGGCTGCAAGTTGGCCGGAAGGCTTTGACCGGATCATTGAGCGCCATCGGCACATGGAGCTGTGACATGCAGCTGAAGTTTTTCGACGCAGGGCAACTGCGCACGCATATGGTTTTGGAAGACCCGGTGGAGACGCCGGACGGGCAGGGCGGGTTTGCGGTTTCGTGGACCGAGCGGGCAACAGTATGGGCGGCGCTGGAACCGGTCGGCAGCCGGGCAGCGCTTTTTGCTGACCGCGCAGCGGTGCTTTCAACGCATCGCATCTGGCTTCGCCACCGCGAGGATGTGAAGCCGGGGCAAAGGCTGCGGCGCGACACGCGCTTTTTCAGGATCGATCAGGCCGAAGATACGGACGGCACGCGGCGCTATCTCATCGTCAAGGCAACGGAGATGTTTGCATGAAAATTGGCATGACACTGACGCTGGACGGACTGATCCGCGCATTGCGCTGGCAGGGACTGACGATGGCGGAAACCAAGACGGCGCCGACGCAGCGTGACGGTGTTGAACATACCGGCAAAACCGGTCCGCTTGAGTTTGGGCCGGGAAAGACAACGAGGTTCGGCAATGGCCTCTGACACGCAGCTATTGCAGCAGACAGTGTTTGCGCATCTTGCAGGAGATGCCGCGCTGACCGCTTTGTTGGGCGGGGCGAAGGTCCATGACCGGCCGCCGAATGGGGCCATAATGCCCTATGTCACGCTCGGCATGACCCGTGCGTTTGATGCGGGAACGGCAAGCGAGAAGGCGCAGGAGCACCTGTTTACCTTGCACGCCTGGTCATCAGCAGGCGGGCGCAAGGAGACGATGACCGTGCTTGAGGCGTTGCGGCTGCGCATGGAAAGCCTGCCTGCGGTGAATGGCGCGATGCGGATCGTATCGGTCCGGGCGCAAGGTGAGGACATTGTGCATGACCCGGACCTGCGCGCCTTTCACGGCACGCTGCGCTTTCGCGCTGTGACAGAACCGGCGGCGCTTTTAGACTGAATCGGTTTCGCAAGCTGTCCTTAGAGGCCGCTGAATTTATTGAATAAATTGGAGAACAAACATGGCAACCCAAAAGGGTAAGGACCTGCTTTTGAAAATAGTTCCGGTGGGCGGCGGGGTGGCGGTGACCGTTGCGGGACTGCGCACCAAGAAGGTGGCGTTTAACGCGCAGGCGGTGGATGTGACCGACGCGGACTCCAGCGGGCGCTGGCGCGAGCTGCTGTCAGGCGCCGGTGTGCAGCGTTGCAGTTTGGGCGGCGCGGGCATCTTCAAGGATGCGGCATCAGACGCGATTGTGAGGACCGGATTCTTTGGCGGCGTCATTCAGGATTGGCAAATTGTCATTCCGGATTTCGGCATGATTTCCGGGCCGTTTTTGATCACCGCGCTCGAATATGCCGGTAGCCACGATGGCGAACTGTCGTTCGACATGGCGCTGGAATCGGCAGGCGTACTGACATTTGCGGTGATCTGATGTTGGTCAATGCTAGGCGTGGTGAAGTGACGGCAAAGCTCGATGGCAAAGACTACCGTCTGTGCCTGACGCTGGGTGGACTGGCGGAACTGGAGACGGCGCTGGGCGCTGGCGATCTGGTGACGCTGGGCGAACGGTTCTCGACCGGCAGGCTGTCGGCCAAGGACATGATCGCGGTGATCTCGGCAGGCTTGCGCGGGGCGGGTCATGCGCTTGGCGAAAGCGACGTGGCGGCCATGCAGGTTTCGGGCGGGCTGGCTGATTATGCAAAGACTGTTGCCGATCTGTTGCTGGCAACATTTGGCGCTGGCGGCGAAGCAAAAACTGCAAACCCTTAGAGGCCGCAGGACCGGCGGCGCGGCCATTTCCCTGGGATGAGATTTCAGGGTTTGGCTTCACGGTTCTGCGGCTTCAACCCGATGCATTTTGGAAGATGACGCCGCGCGAATTGGCGATTGCCATGAAGGCTTTTGCCGGACGGCTGCAACCTCTGGCACGGCCTGATCTTGAACAGCTTTTGCAACAGTTTCCCGACAGGATTTAACGCACATGAACGAACCGGTTGACGTGACGTTCCGCGCGGATACGCAGGAACTTGAGAATGCCCTGAAGCGATTGGAAGACCGCTCGCGCCAGTTTGGCTCGGTGCTGACCTCTGCGCTGAAAGGCGCAGTGGTGAATGGGCGAAGCCTTGAAGACACACTGAAAGGCGTGGCGCTTAGCCTTGCCGGCATGGCGCTGGACGCCGGCCTGAAGCCGCTGCGAGGCATGTTTTCATCCATGTTTTCGGGACTGGTGGGAGGCATGACGCCGTTTGCCAATGGCGGGGTGACCGGCGGCGTGCAGGCGTTTGCGTCCGGCGGTGTGGTGGCCTCGCCGACCTACTTCCCGAACGGGTCCGGCATAGGGCTGATGGGGGAAGCGGGGGCGGAGGCAATCTTGCCTTTGCAGCGCGGGCAGGACGGGCGGCTGGGTGTTTCGGTCAATGGCGGGGGGAAACAATCACCCGTTGTCATCAACATATCAACGCCGGATGCCGCGTCGTTTGTCAGATCTCAGGCGCAGGTTTCCGCCATTGTGGCGCGGGCTGCCGGGCGTGGCGGCAGGTATTTGTAAGTCCGGCTGAAGATTTTACTTCAACGGCCATCTGAAGCGAATTTCTGCGCTTCCGGTGCTCACGAACTGGAGTTCGCTGCGCTCCGGTTCTCGAAATTCACTCCAGCTGACTCGTTCAAGCGAATTTTGAGTCGGACTTTCGGGATCAACAAATGGCAAATATTGAGGCATATCACGACGTGGTATTTCCGCTGAGCGTGGCGTTCGGGTCGACCGTGACGCGCGAACGCAAGGTGGAGGTGGTGCAGTTTGCATCAGGGCGCGAACAGCGCAACGCGCGGCTGGCGCATTCGCGGCGCACTTATGACGCTGGTAACGGTATTCGCTCGCTCTCAGATTTACGGGCGGTGCTGGACTTCTATGAGGCAAGGCGAGGGCCGCTGACCTCGTTCCGGTTTCGTGATCCCGTGGACAATTCATCGGCGGAAAATGGCGGGACGCCGACACGCAATGACCAGACGATTGGCACTGGCGACGGTGTGGCGGCACGGTTTGCACTGAGCAAGAAATATGGCGATGGCGCGGATGCCTATCTGAGGCCCGTGCGAAGGCCGGTGGCCGGGACCGTGAAGGTGGCGGTGAATGGCGTGGAGAAATTTGCTCCGGACTTCACGTTGGACGCCGTGACTGGCGAAATCGTGTTTGCGCCGGGCAAGATACCGCCGGGTGGGTCTGTCGTGACGGCGGGGTTCAATTTTCATGTCGAGGTGCGGTTTGCGGCAGAAAGCCTGAGTGCCAATTTGACGGCGTTTGACGCGGGCGAAGTGCCGTCGGTTCCGCTGATCGAGGTGCAGTCATGATCACGCTTCCGCCGGGCTTGGAAACGCATGTGCAAGGGACAGTAACGACGCTGGCTTACTGTTGGACCCTGCGGCGCGAAGACGGGGTCGTAATGGGATTTACCGATCACGATGTGCCGCTGGTGCTGGATGGCGTGGAGCACGATCCGCAGACGGGGTTCAACGCGAGCGTGGCTGAGGCCGAGCTTGGCTTGCAGACCGGGACGATGGATCTAGATGGCGCGCTGAAATCTGACCGGATATCGGCGGATGATTTGCGGGCGGGAAAGTACGACCGCGCGAGTGTCGAAACGTGGCTGGTGGACTGGAGCAATCCGGCAAACCGGGTGCTGCTGCGCACTGCGAAAATCGGGCGGATCGAGATCAGCGGCAGTGCGTTCAAGGTTGAATTGCAAAGTCTGGCCGAGGCGATGGACAGACGTCGCGGGAGGCTGGTGCGCCGCCGCTGCGATGCGGAACTGGGCGATGCGCGTTGCGGCAAGAGCGTGACGGGTGCGCAATATCGCGGCACCGGAGTGGTGGCAGGTGTGACGGGGGCTGGCGATTTTACGGCCTCCGGGCTGAACGCATTTGCGGCGCGATGGTTTGAGCAGGGGCAAATCGAATGGCTTTCAGGGGCAAATGCCGGGCAGATTGGCCAGATTGCGGTGCATGAAACTTCGGGGGCATTGGTGCGGCTTTCCGTTTGGCTGCCGCTGCCGAAGGCTGTCGCGGTGGGCGATACGTTCACCGTAACTGCCGGATGCGATAAGCATTTTGCGACCTGCAAGGCAAAGTTCGGCAATGGGCTGAATTTTCAAGGCTTTCCGCATCTGCCGGGCAATGACGCGGTCTACACTTATGTGAACGGCGACGGCATCTTCGACGGCGCGGCGCTGGTGCCATGAGTGGCTGGCCGACTGGAGAAAATGTGATCGCGCTGGCGCAAGCTTGGGCGGGTACACCGTACCGGCATCAGGGGTCCGCGAAAGGCGTAGGCTGCGACTGCCTTGGCCTGATCCGCGGCGTGTGGCGAGAACTTTATGGCGCCGAGCCGGAAACGTTGCAGGCCTATGCGATGGACTGGGCCGAAGTGTCGGCTGGCGATCCGCTTTTGGACGCGGCGCGGCGGCATTTTCGCACCGCCACAGAACTTGAGCCCGGAACGTTGATGCTGTTCCGCTGGAAGCCGGATTTGCCGGCCAAGCACTGCGGCATTTATCTTGGCGAGCACCGGTTTCTGCATGCCTATGAAAGGCACTGCGTGATGGCCTCGCCGCTGGTGCCGCAATGGCGACGCAAGATCGCCGGACTGTTCAAATTTCCCTCAAAACCAGCCGGAGACTGATCCATGGCTACATTGCTGCTGCAGGTTGCCGGTGCTTATATCGGCGGTCTTTTTGGTGCGGCCGGAGCGACGATTGGCACCGCTGCCGGTGCGCTGGGCGGTTATCTGATCGATAGGGCGCTGATCAACGGGACGCAGCACATCAAGGGTGCGCGTCTGTCCCAGATGCAAACTTTGACGGGCGAGGATGGCGCATCGCTGGCGCGGGTTTATGGCACTGCCCGGCTGGGCGGGACGTTGATCTGGGCGACGCGGTTTGAAGAAGCCTCCAAGACCGAGCGCAAGGGTGCCAAGGGTGGCCCGAAGGTTACGACCTACAGCTACTTTGCCAATTTTGCCGTGGCAATCTGTGAAGGCGAGATCGCGCATGTGCGCCGGATATGGGCGGACGGGCGGGAACTCGATCAGAGCGAATTCGACATCCGGATTTACAAAGGCAGTGCGGGGCAGCTGCCTGATCCACTGATTGAGGCAAAGCAGGGCGCTGGCAATGCGCCGGCCTATCGCGGAACGGCCTATGCGGTGTTTGACCGTTTCCCGCTGGAAGGTTTTGGCAACCGGATACCGCAGGTGCAGTTTGAAGTTATACGCACTGTTGGCGGCATTGAAAAGGATGTCAGGGCGATAACGCTGATACCGGGTTCAACCGAGTTCGGACTGTCGCCGACTGCGAT
>JANMEX010000105.1:0-1642 GCA_031377485.1 Phyllobacteriaceae bacterium | reverse complement strand
CGCTAAACGACTTTAACAGGAGGTCTAAATGGACAAACCGCTGGATGGCGAACTCTTCGGGCCGGGTGACAAGGACAATGAAAGCCGTGTCAAACGCGATTTTTGGCGCACCATCAAAAAGGCGGCACGTGCGGTTCCCTTCATGGATGAGGTGGTCGCAGCCTATTTCTGCGCGCTCGATCCGCAAACGCCCGCACGCGTGCGGATGATTTTGCTCGGCGCACTTGGCTATTTCGTTGTGCCGTTCGATACCATCCCGGACTTTCTGATCGGCCTCGGCTTCTCCGATGACGTCGCCGTCCTCACCATGGCCATCACCGCCGTGCGCGGCTACATCACACCCGCCCATCGCAAGGCGGCAAAGGATGCGCTCGAAGACACCGTGGGTTAAGAACCGCATGGGTGGATGACAGTTGATCGAGGCAGTTGGAAATGCATTTCTGTCCTGAATGGTTGCCAACCGTTGTCGCGACGACAACGGCGCATCATTCAGGGAGTACTGCCGTGATGCGTTTGGGATTTGTCGGCACCGGCGCAATTACCAGCGCCATCGTCAAAGGGCTCGCCGGGTCCAGCCTCGCCGATTGGCCCGTCATCGTCTCGCCCCGTGGCCGCATCATCGCCGATGCGTTGGCAACTGCCGTGCCGTCGGTCCGCATTGCCGCTGGCAATCAGGACGTTGTCGATCAAAGCGATATGGTGTTCCTCGCCATCCGGCCGCAAATCGCCCGTGAAGTCATCTCCAGCCTGCGCTTCCGCGATGGACAATCCGTCGTCAGCCTCGTCGCGGGTCTGTCCATACCGGCGCTCGAAAGTCTGATTTCCGCCAGCGTCGAGATTACGCGGGCAATTCCATTGCCATCGGTCGAAACACGCGCCTGCGCCACGCCCTTATTGCCGCCCAATCCCGCTGTTGCGGCGGTGTTTGACGCGCTCGGCTCGTCGATTGGCGCTCCCGATGCTGAAGCGTTTGACGGCTATGTCGCCGGCAGCGCCGTCATGGCCACCTATTTCGGCATTGTCGAGACAGCGGTCAAATGGATGCAGGCAAACGGCTTGAATGAGGGCGATGCTGACAAATACGCGCGCAACCTGTTTGGCAATCTCGGCGATGTCCTGCGCGTCCGGCCTGATTTGACGCTCGAACAACTGCGCGCAGCGCACACCACGATTGGCGGCCTGAACGAAATGGTGCACGACCGCTTCATCAGTGGTGGAGGCGCAGAGGCATTGGCGAAAGGGCTTGATGCAGTCTTGGCAAGAGTGCGCTCTTAAGCGCGCGCTCCTAATCCGTATCGACTGCGGGATCAGCCTCAATGGCCTTGCGCAGCCGCGCGAATGCCAGCCGGATCCGTGACTTCACGGTGCCAAGCGGCAACCCGGTCTCTGCGGCAATCTCCGAATGTGACAGGCCGTTGAAGAACGCGTAGCGCACAAGTTCCCGCTGGTCTTCCGGCAGTTCCGCCATCGCTGCGCGGATTCGCGCATCACGCCGAACCATGTCCACCGTCTGGTCAGCCGGTTCAGTTGCTTCCGGCTGAAACATCGGGTCTTCAGGATCAAGCAGCGCCGAGCGGTCCCGGCGTCTGGCGTCAATGCGCCGGTTGCGCGCCACGCGGAACAGCCATGTCGACAGGCTTGA
>JANMEX010000088.1:0-16772 GCA_031377485.1 Phyllobacteriaceae bacterium | reverse complement strand
GAAGAAAGGACGCGAGGACGGATCGAGAGCGGAGACACGGCAGGCTGATGCAACTCGCAACTGACGGTCTTGAGACCGGCCCTCCGTTCAGCCCCCAACAGGGTTTCGAACCGTGAACGAGCGGGCGTATGCATTGTTTTGGCTGGAAATGCAAGTGCGAGGCGCGATTATCCCGGGGCGCGATTATCCCAAGAGGCGATAATCCCGAGACGCGATTATTCATTGCCACGCCTGCTTACGCATCTGGCCTTTTCAAAGAACAGTGGGAAGCGGGGTGTGTGAACCTGCCTCTGGTAAGTAAGGTATGTGACAAGCCACACACCCCGCACGTCTGGCACTTCATGCTCCCGGACAGGTTGGTATCCACCATGGTGGGCAATCTTTGAAACGAGAGCTACCCCTCATCCGGCGCGACGCGCCACCTTCTTCCCGCAAGCAGGACGAAGTAAAGATCACATGTGCCGGGACCCCCGCAGCCGGAGCTGTGATCGGGTAGACGGCATTTGCGCCGCCATTTTCGGACCCCGGACCTTTTCGCTGATATGCATTTCCGCAAACCAGCTATCCCCCGCTTGATTTGGGGGAACCCGTACACGGCCGGAGGGCATGGTTCCATTAGGCCATCCCCACCGAAGCCAGTTCCTTCGCATCAGACCGGGTGGACCGGAAGGACACTTCCCGAAGGAACACGCACAATCAATTTAACGGAATTCTACACGGCGTGGATAGAATCGCCGGTTTCATTTCAGCGGAAGCGGGATAATCGTTCAAAACCATTGCGTTCCGGAAGTTTCCCACGCAAAAACGGTCGGGATAGATTTACCCGGATTTATGCAAATGCTCGCCAGTCTTGTCCTTGGAACGCTTGTGATTTCGCTCACGGTGCTCATTCACACCTTTGGGCTGATCGAAATCACGCGGGTAATGAGTTATTTGACCAACCGGTTTCGCATGCATGGCCACCGATCGCGCGTGGTGGCGATGCTGTCAGTGGTGTTTGGACTGTTCGGGCTGCTGACTGTCGAAATATGGTTTTGGGCCGTTGTGTTCATGATTATCGGCATGTTTCCTGACTTTGAACATTGTCTGTACTTTTCAACAGTCTCATTTTCGACAGTCGGATATGGAGACGTGGTTCCGGTCAGCCATTGGCGCCTTCTTGGCGCTCTGGAGGCGATCAACGGTTTTCTGATGATCGGTTGGTCAACAGCCTATCTGATCGCTGCATCGACACGCGTCGGGCCATTCCGCAGCGGCGAGCATTTCTGAACCGGACTTGACATTCCCGCCGGTCAGTTGTGAGACGGCGTGAAATAACGGGAGGCAAACATGGCCACAGCATTCACATTTCCGGGGCAGGGCAGTCAGGCTGTCGGCATGGGCAAATTGCTCGCAGATCAAAGTTCCCTCGCCCGGGCAGTGTTTGACGAGGTTGATGAAGCGCTCGGTAAAAAGCTGTCGAAAGTGATGTTTGACGGACCGGAAGAGACATTGACCCTGACTGCAAACGCGCAGCCTGCGCTGATGGCGGTTTCAGTGGCGCTGGTGCGCGTGATGGAATCCAGAGGCTTTTCTTTGAAAGACAGGGTGGCATATGTTGCCGGGCATTCGCTTGGCGAATATTCGGCGCTGGCTGCGGCGGGTACTTTCTCGTTGGCCGATACCGCGCGCCTGCTGCGCATTCGTGGCAATGCGATGCAGAAGGCGGTTCCAGCTGGCCAAGGGGCGATGGCCGCGATTATCGGACTTGAGCATGCTGATGTGGAGGCGGCTTGCAATGCGGCAACACAAAGCGAGGTGTGTCAGATCGCCAACGACAACGGCGGTGGACAGCTGGTCATTTCCGGTTCCAAAGGTGCGGTAGAGCGTGCCGCAGCGCTATGCACCGAAAAAGGCGCCAAGCGTGCGATCATGCTGCCGGTTTCCGCGCCATTCCATTCGGCGCTGATGGCACCGGCGGCAGACGCAATGCGCGAGGCGCTGGCCGCAGTTTCCAAACATGCTCCCGTGGTTCCGGTCGTTTCCAATGTCACCGTGACCCCAACGTCAGATCCGGATGAAATCTCTGCGCGACTTGTGTCACAAGTGACCGGACAGGTGCGCTGGCGCGAAACAGTGGAGTGGTTTGCCGCCAACGGCGTCACCACGCTGGTAGAAATAGGCACGGGCAAAGTGCTGACCGGTCTGGCGCGGCGCATCTCGAAAGATGTAACTGGCACGGCCATCAATTCCCTTGAAGATATTGACACATTTCTCGCCTCATTGGCGTAATCAACAGACAAAAGGATAATCCCATGTTTGACCTGACCGGCCGCAAGGCGCTGGTGACCGGCGCAACCGGCGGCATAGGCGAGGAAATCGCCAAGGCATTGCACAAGGCCGGCGCGACTGTCGGCATTCACGGTACGCGTGCCGAAAAGCTTGAAGCGCTGGCGACTGAGCTTGGTGAGCGGGTCCAGGTGTTCCCGGCCAATCTTGCCGATCGCGATGCGGTCAAGGCGCTTGGTGCCAAAGCCGAGGCTGATCTGGACGGCGTGGACATTCTGGTCAACAACGCCGGTATTACCAAAGACGGCCTCTTTGTCCGCATGTCGGATGCCGATTGGGATGCGGTGCTGGAGGTCGATCTCACCTCTGTTTTCCGCCTGACGCGGGAACTGACCCACCCGATGATGCGCCGCCGCTTTGGCCGCATCATCAACATAACCTCTATCGTCGGCGTAACCGGCAACCCCGGTCAAGCCAACTATTGTGCAGCCAAGGCCGGCATGATCGGCTTTTCCAAATCGTTGGCGCAGGAAATTGCTTCGCGCAACATTACTGTTAACTGCATCGCGCCAGGCTTTATCGAGTCTGCCATGACAGAAAAGCTGAACGACAAGCAGAAAGAAACGATCATGGGTGCCATCCCCATGCGCCGCATGGGCACCGGCGCCGAGATCGCAGCTGCTGCCGTGTTTCTGGCCGCCAATGAATCAGCCTATGTCACCGGCCAGACGATCCATGTGAACGGCGGCATGGCGATGATCTGACGGCACTTGAACGCCGCACAAATCAGCCGGTCAAGATTGGCTTCAGCGCATCGGTTTCGCTTGCAATAAACTCAAAAAACGCGGCCACGCGCGGCGTTTTCCTCACCTGCGGATGGGCCAGAATTCGCCAGGCACGGGTGAGTTCGGGGATCGGACCCAGGATGCGAACAAGTTCAACATCCTTGCCGCCGAGCGCAACCGGCAAGGCTCCGATGCCCAAGCCGGAACGGATGGCTTGCATCATGCCGAGCATCGAATTGTTGCGCGAGGTGATGGTTCCGTGTGGCGCAACGTCGGCCAGCCATTTTGACAGTCGATGGCCTGACATGGATTCGTCAAGACCGGCGATTGGAAACTTGGCGATATCGGAGATGGTCTCCGGCTTGCCGTAGCGCTCGATGAAAGACTGGCTGGCGTAAACCGCCCAGATGGAATCAGCGATCTTCCGTCCGACCAGCACATCATCTTCGGTATCGCCCGACCGCAGCGCGACATCGGCATCGCCTTTGGCGAGGTCGAGATATTTGTCGCTCATCACAAATTCGACACGCAAGTTCGGGTAACGCGACTGAAAGCGGTCGATAAGACCAGACTTTATCATAAGTGCCATGATCGGCTCCGGGCAAGTGAGCCTGACAACACCGATCTCATCGCGCTCGACCGCAGCCTGATGCTGTTCAAACCGCAAAACGGCCTGCTCAACCTCTTCGGCGTAGGGCAACATGGACAGCCCAAATGGTGTGAGTTGGTAGCCTGTCGGATGGCGTTTGACGAGCGGGCGGCCAAGCTGAACCTCCAGCTCCTCGAGGCGGCGGTGGACAGTTGACTGGCTCTTGGTGATCGAACGCGCGGCGCCAAGCGTGCTGCCTTGCCGCGCCACTGCCAGAAAATACCGAAGGTCATTCCAGTCAAGCATTGAAGAGTTATGCATCTTTGACGATGTTTCGTCCAGAAATACTGCTGCCGCGCGCACGCGGCGCGTCATAGGCTTCTTCGCATCCGGCCCGAACAATGGGGCCATAACGAACAGCGCGGAGAGATCTAATGTCAGCCATACTCAATCAGGCGGAATTCAAACAGGCCATGACCGGGCAATGGAACAAGGCAGCGTCCGGCTGGAACGACAGCAGTTCTGTCATCCGGCCTTGGCTTTTGAATTCGACGAATGCAATGCTGAAAATGGCCAACATCAGCAGCGGCATGCGCGTACTGGATATCGCGGCCGGTGCAGGTGACCAGACGCTTGATGTCGCCGCACTGGTTGGCGCTGATGGCTCTGTTGTCGCCACCGACATATCTCCGGCGATACTGGAATTTGCCGCGGCCAATGCGACGCGCAGCGGTTTTTCAAATGTTGAAACGATTGTTGCCGATGGGGAGGCGTTGCCTTTTTCAGAAGGGGCATTTGACGCAGCCGTGTGCCGTTTGGGACTTATGTTCCTTCCCGAACCTTTAAAGGGCTTGCAGGAAATCCATCGCGTCCTCAAACCCGGTGCCCGCCTTTGTACGCTGGTGTTTTCGAGCGCCGAAACCAATCCTTGTTTACGGATATTGATGTCGACGGCACTGGAACACGCCGGTCTGCCCCCGGTTGATCCTTACCGCCCGGGCAGTCTCGTGAGCTTGGGCAAGACTGGCGAACTCGAAGCCTTGTTCATAAAGGCCGGATTTCATGATTGCGTGACCACACGGGTCAATGCGCCATTCGTTCTGCCTTCTGCCCATGCCTATCTCGATTTCATCCGCTCATCCGCGGCTCCGGTCATGCAGATATTGGCGCGCCTCGATGCTGCGGCGCAGGACGCGGCCTGGGCGGACATGGAAGAAAAATTGCTGGTGTTCAATACTCACTCGGATTGGGCTGGCCCAAATGAACTTTTGCTGACGATGGGTTTGAAATGACCAAAGTTGCGAACGTTCCGGACGCGACAGCCAGCCATCGGCAACAAATCTGCCGGCTTGCGGCGATGAGTACTTGTTTGCATCATGAACGTGGCGTTCCAAGCTACACTTCGATCGCGAAAAAATATGATCGCCTGCATGAACGTTTCCTGCGGTTCGCAGGTTCGGGTGGCCAAAGCGCATTCGAGGGCGCTGTCCTGGCTCTGGTGAATCCTGGAATGTCAGTGCTTGACGCGGCATGTGGCACGGGAAGTTTTGCCAACTCTCTGATGACGAAGTCATCCAGCATTTTTCTGACCATGTTGGATGCTTGCCCCGAGATGCTCTATCGGACACCGACGCTTCCGGTTGAAAAGATATTGGGTCGGCTGGAAAACTTGCCGTTTGAAGATGGCAGCTTCGACCTTGTCTCGTGTGCGTGGGGCATTGAAACCACGGATCGACCAGACGAAACAATTCGGGAATTGCTGCGAGTTGTACGCGCAAACGGCTACCTCTGCCTTGTAGCATGCGCTGATGTGCCGACAAATAGCATCGGTGGATGGATCATGAAGCGGGCGGTATGCATACGCGGGACCGGAAAATTCCTTGATCCATCGGTTTTGACAGCAATCGAATCTGATTCCTGCGTTGCATTTGCCCGCCAAATTCCTTGCCGGGGACCGGCAATTGCGATGGTAATCAAGAAAGCCGCCTAAGAATCTTTTCCAGTCGCAACAATTTGATTTTGAGCATGTGGTTTTGGAAAGCACGTCATAAAATAGCGCGTGAGTGATCCCGGCCCTTTGCGCTACTTCAAAAATCATGATATGCGCCGCCGCTACTTTTTCTTAAGTCAGCGCCACACAAGCCGGAAAAGGCAGAAAGCAGCGCAAAAAGGGATGCAAGAGGCGGCTTGCCGTGGGCAAACTGCATCTTGGGTCTTGATATGAGAGTTTGATGCCGCTAACCAAGCGGAGAAACAGGAAGAATTGAGGATTCCAACATGAGCGACGTTGCAGACCGCGTTAAGAAAATTGTGATCGAGCATCTCGGCGTTGACGCCGGCAAGGTATCTGAAGCTGCAAGCTTCATCGACGACCTTGGCGCTGACTCCCTGGACACTGTCGAACTCGTTATGGCGTTCGAAGAAGAGTTCGGTGTTGAAATTCCTGACGATGCTGCAGAAACCATTCTGACCGTCGGCGATGCCGTCAAGTTCATCGAAAAAGCTCAGGCTTGATCGACAGCTGAATTTCATGTGTCCGGCAGGCTGAAAGATGCTTGCCGGACATTTTTTATATTAGGGAGGAGCTTTGGATGCGCAGAGTTGTCGTCACCGGCATTGGCATGGTCACCCCGCTGGGTTCGACCGCTCCGGTCACCTGGTCAAATTTGATCGCCGGCAAGAATGGCGCCGGTAAAGTCGAAAGCTTTGATGTTTCTGACATTGCTTGCCAAATTGCATGCCAGATCAAACGCGGCGACGGCACAGACGGCACGTTCAATCCGGACTCCACAATGGAGCCCAAGGAGCAGCGCAAGGTCGATGATTTTATCATCTATGCGATGGCCGCAGCAGACGAAGCGCTCGCAGATGCCGGTTGGCATCCCAAATCCTACGAAGATCAAACCCGCACCGGTGTGTTGATCGGATCCGGAATAGGCGGCATCGAGGGTATTGTCGAAGCGGGATACACATTGCGCGACAAAGGCCCGCGCCGCGTTTCTCCATTTTTTATTCCAGGACGCCTTATCAATCTTGCCTCTGGTCAAGTGTCCATCAAACACGGACTGAAAGGCCCGAACCATTCCGTCGTTACAGCCTGTTCGACAGGCGCGCATGCCATTGGCGATGCTTCCCGCCTTATCATGCTCGGCGATGCGGATGTCATGGTCGCCGGCGGCACAGAATCGCCAATCGGGCGCATGTCGCTTGCCGGTTTTGCCGCATGTCGCGCGTTGAGCACCAGCTACAACGACGATCCGCAACGCGCCTCGCGGCCGTATGACAAAGACCGCGACGGTTTCGTCATGGGGGAGGGCGCGGGCATCGTGGTGCTCGAATCACTTGAACATGCCACGGCGCGTGGCGCAAAAATCTATGCAGAAGTCGTTGGCTATGGCCTATCGGGCGACGCACATCATATCACGGCCCCATCTGAAGATGGTGATGGCGCGTTTCGTTGCATGACAGCTGCCTTGAAGCGTGCGGGCATTTCACCCGGCGAACTCGACTATGTAAACGCGCATGGCACATCAACGATGGCTGATACCATTGAACTCGGCGCGGTTGAACGGCTGATGGGCAATGAAGCGTCGCGGTTGACAATGTCGTCGACCAAATCTGCAACGGGCCATTTGCTTGGCGCGGCCGGAGCGATTGAGGCGATTTTCTCAATGCTCGCCATTCGCGATGGCATCATTCCGCCAACGCTAAATCTGGACAATCCGGAGCGTGAGACGGTGGTTGACCTTGTGCCGCTGGTTGCCAAGAAGAAGCGCGTTGATATTGCCTTGTCAAATTCCTTCGGCTTTGGCGGCACCAATGCATCGCTTGTCTTGCGCCGCGTAAATTGATGCGAGCCGGGCCCGCCTTTTTGCCACATTCGGCGATAGTCTTAATAGCCAAAGCGGGTAATGGGAAAATTCCCACAAGCAATCTGGTGAGGGCGACGTGAGCACAGACGGCGACAACACAGGCGGCAGCTTCGGCCAGCGCGACAACAGTGCTGGCATGCAACACCAGGCGCGTCCAATAGTCCCGAAATCGGCGACGGAAGTGCTACGCCCTGAACCTGGCGTTCAGCCGCCAAAGCGCTCGCGCAAGGCACGCAGCCAAATTGTTGTGTTCATGAATTTCATCATGTCGCTGATGGTCTTTATAGCGATCGCGGCAGGCGGAATGGTCTACTACGGCAAGACGCAATTCGATGCGGCTGGCCCATCCAGTGATGTGGCAACATTTGTCGTCAAGCGCGGTGCAAGCATGAGCGATGTTTCCACCCAGCTTGAGAAGCGGAACCTGATTTCGGATGCACGCATTTTCCGCTACGGCGCCAAGGCAATGGACGTGGAAAAAAGCCTCAAGGCTGGTGAGTATGAATTCAAGGCTGGCGCTTCAATGCGCGATATTCTTGCCAACCTCGTAAACGGAAAGTCTGTCCTTCACTCGTTGACCATTCCCGAAGGGCTGACGGTTCAACAAATTTTTGCAAGGATTGGTGAAGACGAAGTTCTGGTTGGCGACATGCCAGCCGAAATTCCGCCAGAAGGTTCCCTGTTGGCCGACACCCAACGCTTCTCGCGAGGCACAACACGTGCTGAAATCGTTCAGAAATTGATGAATGATCAAAAGAAGCTGGTTGAAGATATCTGGGCGCGCCGCGCCTCTGACCTGCCTATCAAGGACGTCAATGAGTTCGTGACGCTGGCGTCGATTGTCGAAAAGGAAACCGGAAAGTCCGACGAGCGCCCTCGTGTGGCCGGTGTTTTCATCAACCGGCTGAAGCAAGGCATTCGCCTGCAATCTGACCCGACAATTATTTACGGAATTTATGGCGGCAAGGGCAAGCCTGCGGATCAACCGATCCGCAAGTCAGATCTCGAAAAGGTAACGCCCTACAACACCTATCTGATAGATGGTTTGCCGCCGACACCCATCGCCAATCCGGGTAAAGCTGCGTTGGAGGCAGTGGCCAATCCATCGCAGACAAACGAACTCTATTTTGTCGCGGATGGCACCGGTGGCCATGTGTTTGCAGTCACGCTGCAAGAGCACAATGAAAATGTCGCGCGCTGGCGCGACATTGAGGCCAAGGCTGCCGAAGAGGCCAAGAAGGCAAGCGCGACCGTTGATGTGCCTGCCGATCCCGCCGCTGCACCGGCGCAGTAATTCGATCTGGCGGGGCGACGCAATGGCGATCGAGAGCATGACGGGCTTTGCCCGCCACGAAATTGCAGATGCGAATGGTGCCCGGATTGTCTGCGAAATCCGCTCGGTCAACGGCAAGTCACTTGATGTAAGGTTGAAGCTTCCGTCAGGCATGGAAAGGCTGGAAACGCAGGTTCGGCAAGTCGTCCAATCAAGTGTTTCGCGTGGCAATCTGCAGGTAACGGTCTCCTACGAAGAGGGCATCTCGTCGGCAAGTCTTCATATCAATCATGTTCTGGTTGACCAAATTCTGACCCTCTCTGCCACATTGCGCGACAGGCACGGCCTCGAGATGCCAACCGCCGGTGAATTGCTTTCAATGCGTGGCGTTTTGGACAATGCCGCATCAAAAGAGCAGCCGGAGATAGACATTCCATTGCTGCAAGCCGTGACTGGTGCTTGCGACGATCTCAAGCTTTTCAGGGCACGTGAAGGCATTGAGCTGACCAGACTGCTTCTGGAACAAACAAGCCAGATTGAACAGCTTGTTGTCCGTGCGATCGCAGATCCGTCACGGTCTCAAGAAGCCATCCGTGAGCGTCTGGCAGCGCAGGTTCGACTGCTTATGGATTCCGTGCAAGGTTTTGACGAACAACGGCTTTCCATGGAAGCGGCGCTGCTGGCGACCAAGGCCGATATCCGCGAGGAACTGGACCGGCTGACCGGTCACATAGGTGCCGTTCGCGAACTTTTGGCTGGTCCCGGACCTGTTGGTCGCAAGCTCGATTTTTTAGCGCAGGAATTCAATCGCGAGACAAACACGCTTTGCTCAAAATCGAATGCAACGTCCATCACCACGATCGGCCTTGAGTTAAAGGCCGTTGTCGATCAATTTCGTGAACAAGTGCAGAATCTGGAGTAGTCAAGACCGTGACAAATGGCGCAAAAGATACCGGCGTTCGCAGGCGCGGCCTGATGTTGGTGCTGTCTTCGCCTTCAGGTGCAGGAAAATCGACCATCGCCCGCAATCTATTGGAACGCGACCCTGCGCTCTCGCTTTCGGTGAGTGTAACGACCCGTGCGCGCAGGGGGAGCGAGATTGATGGTGTGCACTATCATTTCGTGACCTTGCGTGAATTCGAACGGCTGCGCGACGCGGACATGTTGCTTGAGTCGGCTGAAGTGCACGGCAATCATTATGCCACACCGCGCGAACCGGCTGAATTGGCAATGGCCTCTGGCCGCGACATGCTCTTCGACATTGATTGGCAGGGCGCACTTCAATTGCAGGAAAAGATGCGGGCCGATATCGTGTCGATCTTCATTCTCCCGCCCTCCATGGCGGAACTGCAGGCGCGGCTTCAACGCCGCGCCGAGGACGCGCCGGATGTGATTGCAAAGCGGCTGAAGAATGCCAAGGTCGAGATCGAACACTGGCGTGAGTATGATTATGTCGTGATCAACGACGATCTGGACAAAGCGTTTTCGTCCGTTGTCTCGATCGTTGCTGCCGAACGCCTGCGCCGCGACCGCAGGCCCGGCCTGTTTGATTTCGTCAGCGGGTTGCTTGCAGAGGAAGTTGGGTAGAAAGCTAGATCAGCCGGGCAAGGGCAACAAATTCTTCGACAGAAAGCGTTTCAGCGCGCCTTGTGCCATCGATCCCGGCCTTGATCAGCAGGTCTTCTCCGCCAACCGGCTTCAGGCTTTGGCGCAACATCTTGCGTCGTTGACCAAATGCAGACTTGGTCACGGCTTCCAACTTGGCCAGTGGAACATCAAGCGGCGCAACCTTTGGCGTGATGTGGATAACGGAAGACGTTACCTTCGGCGGCGGCGTGAAAGCAAGGCGCGAGACGTCAAACATCAACTCCGCGTCGGTGCGCCAGCCGCAAAGCACACCAAGCCGCCCGTAGGCATCATCACCGGGCTTGGCAACGATACGTTCGGCAACTTCCTTTTGAAACATCAGCGTCAGCGAGCTCCAGGCAGGTGGCCAAGCCTCCGTTGTGATCCAGCGGATGAGCAGTTCCGTGCCGATGTTGTAGGGCAGATTGGCCACAATGCGCGGCTTTTCAAATCTTGCGCAAAGCGCAGCCATGTCCACAGACATGGCATCGTCGGCAACAATGGTCAGCTTGCCCGGATATTGCGCCGCCACCTCTTCAAGCGCGGCAATACATCGATCATCGCGCTCAATGGCGATAACGCTCCGCGCACCACTGAACAGCAGTGCACGCGTGAGGCCGCCTGGCCCAGGCCCAATTTCAATGACATCAGCACCTTCAAGCAGGCCGGATGCACGGGCAATCTTCGACGTTAGATTCAAGTCGAGCAGAAAGTTTTGGCCAAGTGATTTTTTCGGCGCAAGACCAAACCGGTCGATCACGTCGCGAAGGGGCGGCAGTCCGTCAATGCTCATAACTTGCGTTCCGCCATTTGGGCCGCCATGCGCAGCGCTGCAATAAGACTGTCCGGCTTTGCCTTGCCTGTGCCCGCAATCGCGAAAGCCGTGCCGTGATCGGGCGAGGTGCGGATAAATGGCAGACCGAGCGTGACGTTGACTGAATCGTCAAAACCAAGCGCCTTGGCTGGGATCAATGCCTGATCGTGATACATGCAAAGCGCCACATCATAAGTCTCGCGCGCAGCGGGGTGGAACATTGTATCGGCAGGCAATGGGCCAAACGCGTTGATGGCTTCTGCATTCAACTGCTCGATGGCCGGCCGGATGATCGCGTCATCTTCTTTCCCCAGCGCACCGCCTTCGCCCGCGTGAGGATTAACTCCGGCCACGGCCAGCCGCGGGTTGGCAATGCCAAACCGAATGCGCAAGTCGCGGTTGACGATGCGCGCAGTCTCAACAATCAGGGCGGTCGTAAGTTGCAGTGTGACTTGGCTCAACGGAATATGAATTGTTACCGGCACTGAACGCAACAGCGGTCCAGCCAGCATCATGACGGGAAGGGGTTGTTTGCCGCCTTTTGGCGTTGCCAGATGCGCCAAATACTCAGTGTGACCGGGAAATCGAAAACCCGCGTCATACAGCGGCTTCTTGGCGATGGGACATGTGACAATACCGGATGTCTTGCCCGACAATGTCAATGCAACTGCGCGGTCGATGGCCTCGATGGTACCCGCAGCATTGGTGAGTTGAGGCGTGCCGGGTGTTTCAGTGTGGCGGTTTTGAAGGGGAAATACCGGCAACTTTGCAGCAAAGAGCGCTTTTGCATCATCGGGCTCACACTCGGCAATGCTGACATCCAGTCCCAGATGTTTTGCGCGCTCGATGATTTGGCGTGGATCAGCCAAAAGAACGAAAGGCGGCAAACCCAACTCTGTCCGACGCACAAAAGCCGCGAGCGCAACATCTGGACCTATGCCGGACGGATCACCGACAGAAAGAGCAAGAACCATCGTTTTATGCCTCAACGGCGGATGATGCTGGCTTTATCGCGCAATTCCTGGACATATTTCTTGTCCAGCTCCTGTGCGCCCTTGTCACCATCGGCGCCAGATTGAAGGGTCATCGCTGCGGCCTTGTCGTCTGAGACTTCCTTGGCGCGGCAAATTCCGATGAACTCAACGCCCTTTTCGGTTTCCCGAATTCCGGTAGCGCCACCTACCTGCGTCTTTTTGATCATATCTGCCCACTCCGGTGGCAGTTCCGGGGCAAGAAAACGGCCAAGCTCGCGCACTGTCACATCTTTCAGTCCGGTCGCGAACTGGCGGGTGCTTTCACAGCCACTGAAGCGCGCGCGCATTGCTGTCGCTTCCTTTTTGCGCTGACCCATGATTTGACCACGCTTGGCAGCAGGCACAACGAAAATGACCTGCTGCAGCAAATACTCGGTAGCAGAGGGTTTTGCGCCGCCCTGTTCCATCATCTTGCGGACAGCATCTTGCTCACTGGTCTTGCTCGTCGCGCGAAAACGTGAACCAACGGTCTGACCCCAACCAATCTGGATGCGGATATATTCTTTGAAATGCTGAGCCGTAACGCCGGATTTATTGAGGATCTGCTCAAGTTGAGCAGTTTTCATCTTGTTGCCTTTTGCAAAATTGGCAAACGCGTCATCGACAGCCTTATCGGGAATCTTGATGCCGACGCGGCGCATCTCGGCCCGCTTCAACGCTTCGTCGATCATCTCTTCCGTGGCAACAGAGTTGAGATTGCCCTTTTTGCGCTGCAGCTTCAGGAAAGCCACACGATGCGAGATATCGAGAGAGGTGATCGGCACTTTGTTGACGGTGATCTTGATATCACTTGCATATGCGGAAATGTCATAACCGGCGACATAGGGGAGTGGTGCCGGGACAAAAAATGCAGTCGAAACAAGAAACAATGCCGCTCTCAAGGCTGTCTTCCGCATGATTTAACCCACCCGCTTTTTGAATTGCGTTCTATCCGGCGCAATTTTACGTTTCTTGGAAAAGCTGAATTGCTCCAGCCGCCTGGCCCGCCGCTTTTTTCGAGCGTCCGATGTAACCATCAAGCTCAAAATTGCTTCGACCCGTCAAGCCTCGCCGTTTGCGACACTGATCAGGCAAAACAAAGGCATCCGCTGCCAAACGCAACAATTCATCGTTCCTTGCTATGCTGAAAACGCCAAAGCCCCAATTTTGAAGCAATTTCAGTTAAGAACTGCCATGTCGTCCGATCTATATGCCCTATTGGTTGAGACCTTTGTTGGTGCCGAAATCCCCCAAAGTCCTGAATGACAGGAAGAACCCGATTGTTCTGCTCGGATCGTTCTTCGTCGTCACTGTGCGGGTCTCGCTATAGGTAAGCGAATAGGAGGTGCAACTGTCATCGTAACCAAAGCCAAGCGACAAGGCCGGTGAATATTTGTTTTTCAAGTCGTAGGTTGTGGACCCAAAAGCCCGCCAATTTTGCTTGAATTTGACGCTAGAGGCGCCCGTAATTTCATGGCGATCAATGTTGAAGCCATAATTTGGCTGAGCCTGAATGAAGGCATATCGCAACGAGGCGGAAACAGGCGTTCCAGAAAAACCAAGCTCAACTTCGCTGCGACGCACTTTAAATGTCTTCTCGTCAAACCGGCCACGCACTGCCATTGACCATCCGTTTCCAGACGAAAAACTTGCCGCACCCACATAGTCTGACACGTTGGTTTCAAGGCCCGAATATGCACCCGCAGAGACAAGATCGGGCGACGCAAACGAATTGAGGCCAGCCAGATGATAGGACTGACCAAACATTGCGTTGGCCGCCCAGCCGTTTTCAAAAGTGCCGGAATAACGCAGTCCAAGATTGGCGCGCACGCCACCTTCCATGCGATCCCAGCCTGAGAACTTGTCGCGTTCAAACAGATTTGATGCGTCAAACACCATGCTCTGCGCATCTTCGTTTGGCAAAAACCCGGCAAACCGCTCATTGTTGCGCATGAATATTTGTGCAATCGGCTCAAGGATATGCGTTGCCGATGTTGTGGAAAAGAGCACAGGCCAGCGCACATCAAGCCCTGCAGTTGCCATGACACGCAACGCTTCAGTGCGGGCAAGATCTGCTGAATCAATCAAATCACTGTCGCCGCGCAAGGCGAACAATGGCGTTACCGCAAGACCACCAGGAACAATGATTGTTCGCTTCCATTCCGCTTCGGCGGAGAAACGCGCCGAATTGCCCGAAACGCCGATGACATTGCCAAAACCATTGAGAAGCGGGCTGGTGATTGCATCCAACTGTTCGCGGTTCACTGCGCGAATGTTGGCATCAAAATTCAACTCTCCGCCAGCAACCGAATTCGGCGCGGTCCAGGAGTAGTCAGAAGCTCCAACCCATGGTTGACGCTCATCGCGCCCGTTGGCCGAGGCGACTGCTTCTTGAACGTTGAACTTGTAGGCATGAAAGTCGAGATAGTTACGACCGGAAAGTCCGGTCAGATAGACGGTGTTTGTCCGATTATATTGGTTAAACCCGTCGATAGCGTAGGTGTAAGAAAAATTCTTGTCACTCTGAGCCATGACATCCCAGCCGAATGTCCAGCGGGGATTGACCTTGAATTCGCCCTGCGAGCCAATCATGCCGCGATTGACGTGGGCGCGATCAACTGTCGTTGGGCCAAATGCCTCCGGCTCATTCTGATGAACCCCGGCCATTTTCAGCGTGTACGACCCATTCTTGAGCCTGTGGCGGAACTGAACATCTTCAACAAATCCCTGACGGCTGTAAGCCGTGGTGTTGAAAAGCAAATCATAGTTTGGCGCGAGCGCGACATAAAAAGGAACACTCACTCCATAGCCAAGCGTATCTTTGTAGCGAATGCCAGGAATAAGGAAGCCCGTCTTGCGCTTGACAGTAGGGTCCGCGATTTCGAATGCCGGAAGGCCGGCAATCGGCATGCCGAAAAGTTCAAAACGGCCACGTTCAAACCGGATCGTTTTCTTCTCTGTATTCCAAATTATCTTGCGCGATTTGATTTGCCAGATCGGGGCTTTTTCCGGGTGCTCAAGGCAAGGCTCGCAAGCGGTGTAAACGCCTTGATTAAAGGTCGTCACATTTCCGCCGGTCCGTTCCGCGCTCTCCGCTGCAAATCTGGTGTTGTCTACGGTTTCCACGCGCAACGCATTGACGAACCCGTCGCGGAAATCATCGGTAATGTCGAGTTGTTCCGCGTAAATGCGGTTGCCGTCTTTTTCGACAATCTCAACGTTGCCGACAGCCATAAGCCGCCCGGTGTTCTGATCATACACTACACGTTTGGCAACCAGTTTGTTGCCGCCGTAATCGATCTGCACATTTCCCGCTGCGGTAACGTTCTTCGCATCATTGTCGTAGATCAGTTCGTCGGCAACAAGCAGCAACTGGGCGCCAGGAGCCACCTTGGCTGCAGCAGCCAAATCTTCGACGCTCTGCGCATGCGCAAAATCAATGGCCGAAACGGCAAAAAGGCAGGCAAGAGCAGTCGAAGCGGCCAAAGCGACCACCCGATAGACCGGCTTCCTATTCACAACAGGGCCGTTCAACTAACCGTCCTCCTTGTGCAACAGGAAGGATACTCCGAATAAAAAGGCCACCACAACCGGAAACCATGCCGCAAGTACGGGCGACACAATACCGGCCTTACCGAAGGCCTTGACCAAAACCGTGACGACATAAAGCATGAACCCCGAAAGGATGCCACCCAGAATCATGGTTCCGGACTGGCCAAAACGTACGAATTTCAATGTAACAGTTGATGCAATGAGTGTCATGACAACCAACAGTGCAGGCAGAGCAGCCACCGAGTGAAATTGCATTGAAAAATTGTTTGCTTGATACCCCAGTGCTCTGGCGACCGCGATCTTCTGTGGAAGCTCGAAAAACGGTATCATTTCAGGGTTTTGCAGCCGTTCCTGAACGAGTTCCGGCGTCAGATTTGTGTCAATTTCCATCGAATCTTTCAAAACCGGCGGTGTTCCTGGACTTGAGATTGATACACCACTCAGCATCCATACTTTGGTTTGAAGTTCTGCCCGATTCGCATCGATTCGTTGTTTGATGGCACCGTCTGGATTGATCACCATAAATACAGGCGAAATCAGCGACGTGCCGCTATTCAGGACTGACTTCGCACCGATGATGATATCGCCTTCGTCACTTGTCTGACGTATCCACGGAATTGAAAGCGCAGATGATGAACCGGCCTTTTTTGAACCGTATGGCGCCTGCATTTCCTCGGCAAGCAGATAGGTACGCGCCGCAAGCGGATTGATTATCAGAACAGAAGCAAGCCCGAAAAATAACGCACCCAAGCAAATCGGGAGCAAAAACTGCCAAGCTGAAAGGCCAGCAGAGCGGGCGATTACCAATTCATATTTGCGATTTAGCTGCACCAAAAGCGCCATGCTGGCAAACAAACCAATAAAGGGAATGGTTTGCTGAAGGATCATAGGCACTTGTAGCGCTGCAATCCGCAATCCTATTGTCGTGCTGTAAGTGGCAAGCCCTGAAAAGCGGTCGTTTATCTGCGTGAAATTTGTCA
>JANMEX010000084.1:0-1516 GCA_031377485.1 Phyllobacteriaceae bacterium | reverse complement strand
CATTCAGATCCCGGGCGTCGGCAAATGGGAGCTGGCACGATATGCGCGCTCGATGCCGGGCCGCGGCGGCGTTGGCACCTACTGCCACACCGAATCTGTGCACGTCGATATCGGCCCCGACCGCGACTGGAACTGGCGCTGTTCACGACGCGGCTGATGCAAAAATAAAGGCCGGAAAAATTCCAGTTTCCTGCATTTGCGGGGTTGCGGCCTGCAAACTTCCTGACTATAGAAACCGCACCGCGCGCCCATCGTCTAGCGGTTAGGACGGCGCCCTTTCACGGCGCAAACAGGGGTTCGATTCCCCTTGGGCGTACCAACTCCTTCTCAGGATGAATTTGTGTTTATCAGCTGCGCAGGAATTGCGCAGCGAGACTGATCGCGATCAGCGCCATCACAATCCCGATAAAGATATCCAGCACGCGCCAGGCGGCAGGCTTTTGAAACAGCGGCAATAATAGTCGAGCGCCGTAGCCAAGCCCGAAAAACCAGACGAACGAGGCAATTGCAGCGCCTGATCCATAGGCGAGCCGCAAATCCCCGGCGTAGCGCGACGACAAGCCACCAAGAAGCAGCACGGTATCGAGATAGACATGCGGATTGAGAAACGTGAAGGCAAGGCACGCCGCCACGGCCTGTTTAAGGCTCGTTCCTTCTCCACTGATGCGCATTGACGAATCATGGAAAGCCCGTCGAAACGCGATGAATGCGTAGGCGGCAAGAAACAGGGCACCGAACGCAGTGACCGCTTTCACCAACATTGGATGAGACGACACCAGCGTGCCAAGCCCTCCGACACCAGCAGCGATCAAGGCAGCATCAGACGCCGCACAAATCAGGCAGAGAATGAACACATGCTGGCGCAGCAAGCCTTGCTTAAGGATGAAGGCATTCTGGGCGCCAATGGCAATGATGAGAGAGGCTCCGAGCGCGAAGCCATTGATGAACGCTGAAATCATCGCGCCAGTTTTAGCGACTCAATTTTGAACTGCAACCCGGCCAGTCACATAGTCGAAAATCGCCCGTCGGATTTGCGGGTCCTGCAACTTTTCCACCGGCAAGAAGAAGCTGACGCCTTTATCGCTGGCCAAAATGATCGATCCGCCCTTTTCTTCAACGCGGTCAAAGCTCGCCCACAGGAACCGCTCGAAAGTATCGCCAGCGATGGCGGTCAGCGATTTGTCGTCGAATGCAAAAGTCTTGCGGCCTGGCTTGGGCTCGGGAACAACGCGGCCAATGGTGATTGCGTCAGCCATGCGCTTGCGGTCGGTTTCGGTCAATTCAACGCTGAATTCGCGGATCATCATGTGCCTGCCCTTGTCGCGACAACGGACTGCGACCTACTCAGCTTGGATGCACGACGCTTCAAAACAGTTTCATTTGATCCTTGGCACCGGATTTTTCTGGCGGCTTGGTTTCCGCTTGCTTTGAAGATTCATTAGACTTTTCAAGAGTTTGCAAGTTGACACGATCCTGAATGTCGGGCGAGACGTTGGCGACCTTGTTGACTTTGTCA
>JANMEX010000075.1:0-1681 GCA_031377485.1 Phyllobacteriaceae bacterium | reverse complement strand
CCGCTCGATCGGCGACCTCGACGGCGACGGCGCCCTTGACTTCGTCCACGGGAACGCTTGGCTGCGACAATCGGCGCCGCTGAGTTTCACCGCGATGGGTCAGATCACCGGTGATAATGCACAGGCTCGCATCGCCTTGAGTGCGATTGATGTGGGCAATGGCCTGCTCAAGACGCGTCGTCGGATTGATGCCGATAAGCGTTTTGCCTTCAGGCAGAATGTGGATGTCGGTGAGGGTGATGATTTTTGTGGCGGGCATGGTTTTCTGCATGTTGATGTGTCGATCCGAAACTGCCACAGCAATTGTAAATTGGCGATGACAGAATAGTGGAAGAGATTGCCCTCCACCCGGTTATTTCCTATTGAGCATCGCAAAATCAATTCAGGGAAATGGCCATGACTGTCACACCAAGCGAAGGCGAAACCCAAGCCCGGCTTTTGGCCGAAGCCCTGCCATATATGCAGCGGTATGAAGACAAGACCATTGTCATCAAATATGGCGGGCATGCGATGGGAGACATCTCTCTCGGCCGCGCGTTTGCGCGCGACGTGGCGTTGCTGAAGCAATCCGGTATTGACCCGATTGTCGTGCACGGTGGCGGGCCGCAAATTGGTGCGATGCTGGCCAGGATGGGGATTGAATCGAAGTTCGAAGGTGGCCTTCGCGTCACCGACCAGAAGACGGTCGAGATCGTCGAAATGGTGCTGGCCGGCTCGATCAACAAGGAAATCGTCGCGCTGATCAACGCCGAAGGCGAATGGGCCATCGGGTTGTGCGGCAAGGACGGCAACATGGTTTTTGCCGAAAAAGCGCGCAAGACCATCAAGGACCCGGATTCGAACATCGAACGCGTGCTGGATCTGGGTTTTGTCGGCGAACCGGTCGAAGTTGACCGCAAGCTTTTGGACCTTCTCGCCCATTCCGAGATGATCCCCGTCATTGCGCCAGTGGCACCGGGCCGTGACGGGCACACCTACAACATCAGTGCAGATACGTTTGCAGGAGCGATTGCGGGCGCGGTGAAGGCTTCGCGGCTGTTATTCCTGACAGATGTTCCGGGCGTGTTAGACAAGGACAAGAACCTGATCAAGGAATTGTCGGTTGCAGAGGCACATCGGCTTATTGCCGACGGAACAATTTCCGGGGGAATGATCCCGAAGGTCGAGACCTGCATTGACGCCATTCAGCGCGGCGTCGAAGGCGTGGTTATCCTGAACGGCAAGACACCGCATGTGGTATTGCTCGAGTTGTTGACCGAGCACGGTGCAGGAACGCTGATCGTCAAGTGAACCAACCAGCTTAAGCCTTGATGAGCGAAGCGACATGCTCGCCGAGGCGATGGGCCAAGGTAACGTGGGTTGTCGTCGGGTTGGCTTGGCCGGCGGTCGCGAACACGGACGAACCACCGATGTACAAATTGGCCATGCCGTGCACCTTGCAGTTGGCATCAACCACGCTTTTGAGCGGGTCGGTGCCCATGCGTGTACCCCCCATATGGTGGTAGCCGGCGATTTCCTGATCGGTCGGGTATTCCTGATTGTTGATGACCCAATCCTCGAACCGCAGGCGGCCAAGATCTTTGCTGGCCAACGTATCGCCGAACAGGCGCAGACCCTCAACCATCGTCTTGCGCTCCAGTTCACCCTTCTTCCAGTGCAACACCAGCCGCGGGATGCCCGC
>JANMEX010000046.1:0-1965 GCA_031377485.1 Phyllobacteriaceae bacterium | reverse complement strand
GCCCTGTTTGACAACACCCCAACGATCTCCGCCGGATAATCAGGATCAGCACAAGCTGCAATCAGCGCTTCCATGTTCGAGCCGCGCCCGGAGATGAGTACGGCGACGCGTTTCTTCATGGGCCTAGAGCGCCAGATCGCCACGATAGACCACACGCTCGGCCGTCGCCTCGACGAGTTTGCCTAGGCGCATGACGGTTTCGCCCTGTGCTGTCAGCGCGGCCGTGACGGCATCCGAATTTTCCGGCGCAACCACGACAATCATGCCGACGCCGCAGTTGAACGTGCGCAGCATTTCATTGCGCGCCACGCCTCCTGTTGCCGCAAGCCATGAGAAGACCGCAGGGACTTTGATCGACGCGAGTTCAATTTCCGCCGAGCAATTATCCGGCAGCACCCGTGGGATATTGTCCGGAAAACCACCGCCGGTAATATGTGCCAGCGCTTTGATTGCACCGGTTTCCCGGATGGCGGCGAGCAGCTGTTTTACATAGATGCGCGTCGGCGTCAGCAGCGCTTCGCCGAGCGTCTTGCCATCGTCAAACGGGGCGGGCGCATCAAGCCCGAGGCCGGAGCGTTCGACAATGCGGCGGACCAGCGAGAAGCCGTTGGAGTGGACCCCGGAAGAAGCGAGACCAAGCAGAACATCACCAGGTTGGATGTCTTTTGATGGCAACAATTGCGTGCGCTCTGCCGCGCCGACAGCAAAACCGGCGAGGTCATAATCGCCGTCACGATACATGCCCGGCATTTCCGCCGTTTCTCCGCCGATGAGCGCACAGCCAGCTTGGCGGCAGCCCTCGGCAATCCCTCCAACGATGGCCGCGCCCTGGTCGGAGTTCAACTTGCCTGTTGCGAAATAGTCGAGAAAGAATAGCGGCTCTGCACCTTGCACCACGAGGTCATTGACGCACATGGCGACAAGATCAATGCCGACGGTCTCGTGGCGATCAGCATCGATGGCAAGCTTCAGCTTCGTGCCTACGCCATCATTTGCTGCAACAAGAACCGGATCGGTAAACCCGGCAGCCTTCAGATCAAACAATCCGCCGAAACCGCCAATTTCGCCATCGGCACCCGGACGACGCGTTGAGCGAACGGCCGGTTTGATCTTTTCGACTAGCAGATTGCCTTCATCAATATCGACACCGGCGTCTCGGTAGGTCAGACCGTTTGGAAGCGTCATGGCAAGGATTCCCGTGGATGGCGCCGCAATGGCATGGCAGAACGCTGTGTGCAAGGTTTCAGGACGGAACCAACAGTTTTGATTGATGCACTGTGGCATTATTGGATGAATTTTAGTGCTTGTTCTATTGGAAATTGAAGGCAACCGCTTACATTAGTCGTCCAAGGCGGGCGGTACAAATGACCATACCCAATTACATCACGATAATGCGGCTGCTTCTCGTGCCATTTGTTGTCTGGGCACTGCTATCTGGTCATGAATTGACCGCGCTCATCGGCTTTGTCGCGGCTGGCCTTTCTGATGGGGTGGATGGCTATATTGCCCGACGCTACGATATGAAATCCGAGCTTGGTACGTATCTCGATCCGGTTGCAGATAAACTTTTGCTGGTTTCGGTTTTCATCGTATTGGCATACCAAGGCATTCTTCCTTTGTGGCTGGTTGCCATTGTTGTGTTTCGCGATGCATTGATTGTCAGCGCGGTGATGTTATCTGCGGTCATGGGCAATCCGGTCGAGATGCATCCTTTGCTTGTCTCAAAGGCAAACACTGCCGCCCAGATCATTTTGGCCACGCTCGTTTTGGCTCACCACGGGTTGGGATTTGACGGGGCCGGGGTTATTACCTTTTTGACAGCAGTGGTCGCTCTCTTGACCGCAGCCTCTACCGCGGCCTATCTCGTGACCTGGCTCAAGCATATGGCGGATGATGATCAAGAAACCGGCAAAAACTGAAACAGCAAAGCCCGCAAAATCCGCGATGGTTCACTCTGATACGTCG
>JANMEX010000016.1:0-2107 GCA_031377485.1 Phyllobacteriaceae bacterium | reverse complement strand
ATCAGCCCGACCACGGCAGCGTCCTGCTCAAGGGCTTGCCGGTGCGGCTCGACTCGCCGCTAGACGCGCTCGAGAACGGTATCGCGATGATCCATCAGGAACTCAACCTGATGGGCCCGATGACGGTGGCAGAAAACATCTGGATCCGACGCGAACCGACCACCCGTTTCGGCTTTATCGACCACGCCAAGATGCATCAGATGACGGTTGACCTGTTCAATCGCCTGAACATCGAATTGGACCCGGATATCGAAGTTGGCAGGTTAAGCGTTGCGAACCGCCAGATGGTCGAGATTGCGAAAGCAGTTTCTTACGAATCCGACATATTGATCATGGACGAACCGACCTCCGCGCTGACGGAGCGCGAAGTCGAGCATCTGTTCAAAATTATCCGCAGGCTCAAAGCCGACGGAAAAGGCATCATTTACATCACGCACAAGATGAACGAGTTATTCGAGATTGCCGACGAGGTTTCGGTGTTCCGTGACGGCAAGTACATTGATACCAAGAAATCTTCGGAAGTGACCCGTGACGAGATCATCAAGATGATGGTCGGGCGCGAAATCACGCAGATGTTTCCGAAAGAGACGGTGCCGATTGGCGACGTTGTGCTTTCGGTCAAAAATCTCGCGCTCAACGGCGTGTTCAAGGATGTGTCGTTTGACGTGCGTGCCGGAGAAATCCTTGGCATTGCCGGACTTGTTGGGTCAGGGCGCAGCAATATTGCCGAGACGATTTTCGGCGTGACGCCCGCAGACGCCGGTACCATATCGATCCGGGGCAAGGAGGTTTCCATCCGCTCGTCTGCGGACGCGATGGCGCATCACATGGCCTTCCTGACTGAAGACCGCAAGGAAACCGGGTGTTTCCTGCTCCTCGACATTCAGCAAAATGTCCAGATGGCGGTGCTGCAGAACCGTTATGTCAAGAACGGCTTTGTCCAGCAAAAGGAACTTGCCAAGGATTCCATGGAAGTTGCCCGCACATTGCGGGTGCGCACGCCTGATATGCAGGAACCGATCATCAACCTTTCCGGTGGCAATCAGCAAAAGGTGCTGATCGCACGCTGGCTGCTGACGCGGCCAAAAATCCTGATCCTCGATGAGCCGACACGCGGCATAGATGTCGGGGCCAAGGCGGAAATCCACCGGCTGATCTCAAAGCTCGCGGGTGAAGGCGTTGCTGTCATCATGATCTCGTCGGAAATGCCGGAAGTGCTTGGCATGAGCGACCGGATCATGGTGGTTCATGAAGGCAGGATCACCGGCTTTCTCGACCGCAAGGATGCAGATCAGGTCAAGATCATGGAATTGGCGTCGCATTAAAGTGCTGACGGAGCTGAAAAGGGGGTTTTCATGTCAACCACAGAAAATGAAGCCGGCGCATCGACCACGGGGCTAAAATCCGTCCGTCGTTTGCCACCGGAAATCTCGATCCTTGCGGTGCTGATCGGCATTGCACTGGTGTTTGAGGTGCTTGGCTGGGTCTATGTCGGCGAAAGCTTTCTGGCCAACAAGCAGCGCCTTTCGATTATCGTGCTTCAGGTTTCGGTTATCGGCATCATCGCCGTTGGCGTGACGCAGGTGATCATCACGGCTGGCGTTGACCTCTCCTCCGGCTCGATTGTCGGGTTTGTGGCGATGGTTGCCGCCAGCTTTGCGCAAACGGCGACAAACGGACGGGCGGTGTTCATCAATCATCCCTGGCTTTTGGATATCAGCCCGATATGGCCGATATTGGTCGGCTTGGCGCTTGGCCTTTTCATGGGCGGCATCAATGGTTTGATTATTTCAAAGACCAAGATCCCGCCATTTATCGCGACCCTCGGCATGATGGTTTCGGCGCGCGGGCTTGCCAAATGGTATACGGAAGGCCAACCGGTCGCGCTGCTGCACGACCGGTTCACATGGTTTGGCCAGAGCTTTGACATCATGGGCTTTCCGGTGCCGCGGCCTGTGATCGTTTTCCTGATTGTTGCCGCCATTTTCCACGTGGCCCTGTCCTACACACGCTATGGCAAGTTTACTTATGCTATTGGCGCAAACCCGCAGGCGGCCCGCGTTTCGGGCATCAACATCGGCAATCATCTGATCAAGGTTTACATGGT
>JANMEX010000492.1:0-3761 GCA_031377485.1 Phyllobacteriaceae bacterium | reverse complement strand
ACGCCGCCGCATTGACCGCATGCGGAATTTCGTTTTGCAGGACCAAAACCTTCGTCCCGCCTAATTCAGCCAAAGTCCGGTCTATTGCCGTGTCATCAATACCAAGATTGGATCCGGATACGATCACGGCACCATAATCGCCGCTGTCCTGAAGGATTGCCACACTCATTCCGGAACCGCGCGATCCATCGGTGGACACGGCCGTGCAATCCACACCGGAAGCCGTCAGGTTGGCAAGCAGAGTGCGTCCGAAATCATCGCGCCCAATCCGGCCAATCATCGCGGTCCTGGCGCCGGCATGCGCGGCTTGGATCGCCTGATTGCCTCCCTTGCCGCCGCAGACATGCTGCCAGGAGCTGCCTACCGCCGTCTCGTCGAGCTTGGGCAAAGCAGGTGCATGGACCACGATATCCAAATGCAAACTGCCGCAGACCACGACATCAAATTTCGCCGGTCCATCGTCCTGCATGATATTGTTCTCCTCTGTAGCCGACAAATGCCCTTGGCGCGTTACAGATGTCGGCCACGCCATCATAATTCACAAAATTGTATATATGCATAATCCATATTGCAATAATCAAAGGCAATATGCCTTAAGAATACATATTTTTCCAAAATCTATGGAATAAAATTCACGTATTGCGCATTTCTTGTGAATTAATGATTTGATAAGTGCGGCGTCGGTGCTTGAAGTCGACATGAATGATGTTGCCGGTCTCAGCAGCGAGCGGCCAAGATATTTCTGCTGACAGTCAACGGCACGAAGGGTGCGACAATTGCGTCCATGTGGTCAGCGCCTTCACCCCGTCGACGTCTTCGCCGCTCAGTGCAGCGGTTACGGTCACGCCCGCCAGAAGACACGCAACCGATTGGCGGTGCGGCCGAGGAACGTCGCTGAAAGGGCCGTCGCGACAAAGATCGTGCTGAGGTGCCAGGTCAGATTGCCATGCAACTCGGGGTTCAGCCCCGCAAGGGCACTTGTGGCTTAGCGGAACACCACGACCAGCCCGATCTGGCCCAGGGTCATCCATTCTCCGCGCAGCCAAAGCGCCCCGGTGCGCAGGCGGCGCGTCGACCCTTCAGGCTCGATCCACCAGCCCAGCGGCCTCCCAAGGGCCAGGCCCGCGAGCAGCGCTGGAAAAGTGCCATGCCCCGACAGGGCAAAGCCCAGAACCGCCAGGAGCGCCACTATGATCGGCAGGATCAGGAACCGCCAGGGGGGCACAATGCTGTCGCGGCTGCGCTGGAGCCCCAACAACAAGAGGACGGCGTAAAGTGGCCAGACCCAAAGAGGGGTATGGGCCAGGATGGTCAGAACGGTGGAGAAGTCGTTCATCGGCTTGGTCCTTTGCTGCTGTCTGCGGACCGATGGGGCTACACGCCATTCGGTCGCCCACCTGCCAGCCGACGACGCCATGCCCGCGCCCTTGCCGTTGCGCCGACGCGCCCCGCAATAAGAACGAGCAGTATTTCTCTTAGGTAGCGAACCTCGGTCGACCATTCATTTTCAGCCGCCCTCTCTCTCGACGATCAAATGAGGCATGCCGTCCGACGTGTGGCGATGCGAGCGGCCGCCCTCGTCGATCACGGACCGGATCTGGCTGCGCATATTTGAGAAACTCTTGAACCGGACCACGTCGACCGGATGGTCGAAGCGGATTTCGATCTGCCGATGGGTGGAGGGGCCCGAAAGGCTGATGACCCGGCCGGCAAAAGCCTGGCCGAGGTAGCGGCCCCGCACCCGGTCGCCAAGCGTAAGTTCAGGCGGCACATTGGTAATCGCCAACCTGGCATGGAGCGTGTTCCAGTCTTTGGCACCGTGCTGGCGGGCAACCAACTCCAGCGCCTGGGCATGGCTGATGGCATTGCCTTGGGCCTGAAGGGCTGCGCGCAGGGCTTTTGCCTGCGCTTTTGCCTCGTCGATGGTCACGCCATACCCTTCGGGCCAGACGCATTCCTAGTCATCAGGATGCCACGTCCGATGACCAGCGCAATCAGCAGCACAACAGCATCCGCCATCGGAAAGGCCAGCCAGATGCCTTGCACCCCGAACATGGTGGAAAGTCCAAGGATCAGGATGGGCATCAGCAACCAGGGCTTCACCAGGGTCAGCGCAGCCGTCCGTCCAGGCTGACCCAGAGCCTGTAAATACATGGCCAGCACAAGGATTGGGCCGGCGAACACATAAAGCGCCAGCATGGGCCGTAGTATTGCGACAATCGCGATGGTCACCTGCGGATCGCTGCTGAACCAGCCGCCAACCACTTGTCCGGCGAAGAGCCCGGTCAGTGCCACCACGCCACACCATAGCAAGGCCGCGGCCATGGCCAGCCGCAGCGCCGCCCTGGCACGGTCGCCCCGCCCCGCCCCGGCGTTCTGGCCCGCGATGCCTTGCAAAGCCAGCGCAATCGCCAACTGCGGCAGAAAGGCAAGGCTCAGAAGCCGTGTGACCCCGCCATAGGCCGCGATCAGCCTGTCATACTCTGCCGCGTGATGTCGCAGCGCCAACATCGCCATGCTGGCGACCAAAGCGATCCCCAAAAAACTCAGACACATCGGCAAGCCAAGGGTGATGATCCGCCGCCAGTTCAGGGTCCAGCTTTCCTGCCACAGCGTCCCAAGCGGCAAAAGCCCCCTTCCGCGCGCCCGCAGGCCAAGAGCCAGCGCGAGGCCAAGGACCTGCGCCGCAACAGTTCCCAAGGCGGAGCCCGCAATCCCAAAGCCAAGGATGACGATCCCCAACCAGTTCGCGCCAATGTTGAGCAGGTTCACCAAGACTGAAAGCGCGGCCATTGCGCCCGCACGGCCCTCGACGCGCAGGGCATCAGCCTGCAGGCTAAGCATAAACTGAACCGGCGCAGCCCAAACCAGAATGGACAGGTAGGTCCACGCCGTATCGGCAAGCTGCGCATTGCCGGCCGCCATCTCGATCAGCAGCGCCCGACCGAAGACCGCCCAAAGCACCAGCAGAAACGCCGAAATCAGTACCACCAAACCATGCGCCCCGGCAAAGACCCGCGCCGCCGCGACACGGTCCCCGGCACCCAAAGATCGCGCAAGCAAGCTTGACATGCCGCCGCCCGCCAGCGTGGCCAGCGCAGACATCAGCATCACCGCCGGAAAGCTAAGGCTGACCGCCGCCAGCGCTTCGGCCCCGATGAAGCGTCCAACAAAGACGCCGTCGACCACGTTCAGAATCCCCCCCATCGACATGACAACGGCCATGGGAAGGGCGTTTGACAGAAACAGCCACCCGATAGGGGCTTGCAGAAATGGATTGTCCCGTGGGACCGCGTGCCGGACAGACATCGCTCACTCCTCTGATGAGGCATTTCAGGATAGATGGGAGCCTGCATTGCCCACCACGCGAAATGCTTCGAGGGTGAGATGTCGTCGCGATCCGGGCTTCACCGTGACTTGCGTCCGCAGGCGGCAGGTGCCCGGCACCTTGAAAGTCACTTAACGCGCCGGGGCAACCCGGTCAAGTGAATGAGGCAACAGATCTCGGGTTCAGTGCCATCGCCCTGTGGTCCGGCAAGGAAAGTAACTTGAGAAAACTTTCGCCGCCGACCTGCGTTTGCCGCAGGACACTGCCATCCTGCAAGTGCCACCCCTCCGCTTCAGTGCGAAACGCTGCTCGATGTTTCGGGTGTCACCTTTGGAAAACACCGCTCCATAGCATTACCGAGGTCGACCGATTGCGAAGGTGCGCCTCACTTGGATGAATGTCTGCTCCAGTGAGGGCGGCATCTATGACCTGC
>JANMEX010000474.1:0-1980 GCA_031377485.1 Phyllobacteriaceae bacterium | reverse complement strand
AAGAACCGCCAATGCCTTTTCAATGTCTGAATTCGGCACTGTGAATGTCATGTCCGTGCGCGAGCCGTCTTCCGAAATGTTCTGCACGATCATATCGACATTGATGTTGGCTTCGGCCAGCGGGCCGAAAATGCCGGGCGTTGCCGCCGGCATTTTCGGCCCGTTGGCCGAGGCCAACATCAATGTTGACATGATCGTGCAGAACATTTCGGAAGATGGTTCGCGCACGGACATGACGTTTACGGTGCCGAATTCAGACATTGAAAAGGCGCTGGCCGTCTTGGGCAAAGTTCGCGAGACGATCGGCTTTGATGCGCTGCAATCGGAGCCGGGAATGGTCAAGGTGTCGGTGATCGGCATCGGCATGAGGAGCCACGCAGGCGTTGCAGCCACTGCGTTCAAGGCACTGGCGGACAAGGGCATCAACATTCGCGCAATCACGACGTCTGAAATCAAGATTTCGATTTTGATTGACGGACCGTATGCAGAATTGGCAGTTCGGACTTTGCATTCTGTCTACGGTCTGGATAAGCAGTAAGTATACGAAAGTAATTCGCCAAGAATCAGGAACCGTTCCGAGGCGATAGCTTCGGGACGGTTTGACTTTTTAAAGGGCTCTCATGCGAGATCAGGCATCCGGTCCACGCGTACTTCTCAAGCGCTTGCGCGAGCTGATGGCGGCTGCGCTGGAGCCGCAGGAGCGGCTTGACCGGATTGTCTCGGAAATAGCCATGAACATGGTGACCGAGGTGTGCTCGTTTTACGTCCTGCGTTCGGACGGCGTGCTCGAACTCTACTCCACCATCGGTCTCAATCCGCAGGCGGTGCACACTGCGCAGCTGCGGCTTGGCGAGGGTTTGGTCGGCACGATTGCGGCGAGTGCGCAAGGGCTGAACCTTTCAGATGCGCAAAGCCATCCGGCGTTTGCGTTCCTGCCGGAAACCGGCGAAGAAATTTATCACTCCTTCCTTGGCGTGCCGATCTTGCGGGCAGGGCGGACGCTTGGCGTTCTGGTGGTTCAGAACCGCACCATGCGCACCTACCGCGAGGATGAGGTTGAGGCGCTAGAAACAACGGGAATGGTGCTGGCCGAAATGATCGCCTCTGGCGATCTGATGCGCCTTTCGCGCCCCGGTGTGCAGCTTGACCTGAAAAAGCCGGTTTCGCTGTCGGGCCTCAATTTCAATGAAGGCATCGGGCTTGGGCATGTGGTGCTGCATGAACACCGGCTGGTTGTCAAAAACCTGTTTGCCGAAGATTCGGAAGGCGAAAAGAAGCGGCTCGACAATGCTGTCGGGACGTTGCGGCTTTCCATTGATGACATGCTGTCGCGCCGGGAGGTGGCGTTTGATGGCGAGCATCGGGCGGTGCTGGAAGCTTACCGGATGTTTGCCCATGATCGCGGCTGGGTGCGCCGCTTGCAGGAAGCGATCAACAATGGTTTGACGGCGGAAGCGGCTGTTGAAAAAGTACAGAGCGACACGCGTGCGCGGATGCTGCACATGACCGATCCTTACTTGAAGGAGCGGCTCAATGATTTTGATGATCTGGCCAACCGGCTTTTGCGGCAATTGATGGGGCAGGATGTTTCGGCGCTGGCTGAAACCATGCCGAAAGACGCCATCATCCTTGCGCGCAACATGGGCGCGGCGGAGCTATTGGACTATCCGCGCGAGAAACTGCGCGGGCTTGTCATCGAGGAAGGCGCAATCACCAGCCATGTGGTGATTGTGGCCAAGGCGATTGGCATTCCGGTTGTCGGGCAGGTCAAGGGCGCTATTGCCATGGCCGAGAATGGTGATTCGATCATCATCGACGGCGTGGATGGCAAGGTGCATTTGCGCCCGCAGACAGATGTGGAACTGGCTTATGCAGAGAAGGTCAAGTTCCGCGCCAAACGGCAGGAAATGTATCGCGAATTGCGTGAAGTTCCGGCGGTTTCCAAGGATGGCGTAAAGATTGATCTGTTGATGAATGCCG
>JANMEX010000461.1:0-30979 GCA_031377485.1 Phyllobacteriaceae bacterium | reverse complement strand
TGTCGATTCGACCACGCAAATCCTCGAGCACATCGCTCGCACTGGTTGGACTTGGCTTTGAAAACAGGTTCGCACTTGGCGCGGCAATCGGCGTGTCAGCCGCACGACAAACGCCGGCAACGACTGAAGCGCTGTATCTTTTTGCGCGGTACCTGTTTGATGATTTGGGATATCGGCGTTTTGAATGGAAGTGCAATAACAACAACGAGCCGTCCAAGCGCGCGGCCTTGCGGTTTGGTTTCCACTTTGAAGGCCTGTTCCGCAAGCACATGATTGTCAAAGGCGAGAGCCGCGATACTGCGTGGTTTGCGATGACGGATGATGATTGGGCAGTGGCCAAACCGGCGTTTGAGGCTTGGCTCTCGCCGTCGAATTTTGATGCTTCCGGCAGGCAGATCAAAACATTGATGGGGCTGCGGTCATGAGCCCGGAAGACAAGGGCAATGCGCTGGCTGCCGGGATATTTCTGCTATTGTTTGGCGCACTTTTCTGGGTGATGCCGAAGATCGTGCTGGCGCTGGGCGAGATATCGCCTTGGCTCGGCGGGCTTGCGGCGCTGATTTTCATGCTGTCGTTTTACATCGTGTTCTGGCTGCGCGGGAAGTATCTAAGCCGAAAGTGATGCGCCCAACAGCGTGAGGCCGAGCAGGAAGACCATAGCCGCGCCGCATATCTCAATGATGCGGTGGACCCGGTCTGTAGATGATGGTTTTGCCAGGCGCATGGCGACATTCTTGGCCGTCACGGCAAGTGTTGCCAGCGCTGAAACAGTGATGGCCGTGCCCAATGCCATGGCCAGCACAGACATGATGCCGCCAAAATAGAGCCCATTTAGGATGGCAAAGGTCAATATGATGAGTGCGCCAGAGCACGGGCGCAGGCCAACGGCGAGCACTGCAGAAGACGCGGTTTTCCAACTGAAATCACGGGCGATCAACTGGGGATCGGGAACGTGGGCATGACCGCAGGTTTCGCAGACTTGTTCGTGTTTGTGGACTTGTTCGTGATTGTGGTTGTGGCCATGATGGTGTGAGTGGTTGTGATGGGAATGTTCATGTTCCGAGTGATCGTGGCCCGAGTGATCATGGCCAGCGTGCGAGTGAGCGGCGTGCGAGTGGCCTCGTCCAAACGTTTTTGACCATAAGAGCCATGCACCAAACGCCGTGATCATGGCAAATGATGCCACTTCAAAGGCGTGGGTTGCGTCGTCCATCGAGATGGTCGTGCCGCGAAGGACCAGAAACGCCGCGCCGACAATCAGCAGTGCGGACAGGGCCTGCAAAAACGCCGAGATAAAGGACAGGATGATGCCGCGGCGCAGGGTCACTTCATTGGCGACCATGTAGGAGGATATCACCGCCTTGCCGTGGCCGGGGCCTGCGGCATGAAATATGCCATAGGCAAATGACAGGCCGACGAGCAGCCAGGCTTTTGAACCATCATCACGCATCGATTTCAACGCGCCGGTCATGGCCCGGTAGAACTCTTTCTGCTGCATGTTGATCCAGTGAAACAGCCCGGCGAAAATGCCGGTTGGCTCGACCGAGACTTCATTGGAGCCGATGCCAAGCGAACTCTGTGCTGCCAAGGCTGCGCCTGTCGCGACAATCAGAATTGCGGCGGCGGTCAGAAGGGTTCGGAGTTTTACGGGCACGTCAACGCCAATCGCGTGGCAAAGATTTTCGACATGTCCGTGCCTTGCGGATCATTGAAGAACGCATCGGTCAGGCTGCCCTGATTTTGCGCCAGGGCTTCATCAGCATCAGGGCGGATGACTTTGGACGTGCAGGATGGCGGCGCGCCTTTGATTGTGAGGTCGCTGTCATCGACAAAATCGATGGCAGTGTAGAAAGTCGGGTCATAAATGCCGAAAGATACCACGCCCTTCATCAGCACTGGCTCTACTGGCGCGTTCGAATAGGTGATCACCAGCACCTTTTCGTCAAATGCTGCCAGAAGGTCGGTCGGCTTGGCCATTTTGGTGTCTTTGCCATTGTTGGCGACGGCCTCGAAATAATTGTACTCGCCAGTCGATTCGGTAATTGTTTTCGAAATTTCCGCTTGCTCGGCCGGGCTGATCTTGCCGTCGGCGTCCTTGTCGAATTCGAACATCACGGTTTCTGAAAAGACATCGTCAAAGCGCCAGACATGGCTCAGCTTGCCGACCTTGCCGTTTGGCTCAATCGTGATTTCAAGTTTGGCTTCCGCAAAAACGTGCGGATGGACCATTGCTGGTGATGCAATGAAAACGACCGGTGCTGCCAACAGCACAGCTGCGCTCAGGCGTTTCAAGAAATGATTGGCGGATCTTTTCATGACAGCCCACTCACCGCGCAAATCCGGCCAAAGTGTGATCTCACTTGTTGCTTTCGGTGCAGGCCGGCTCGTGTGTCTTGAACCAGTGAGACAGGTAATCGACGAGCACCCTGATTTTGGCCGGGAGATAGCGCCTGTGCGGATAAACTGCGTAGATGCCGCCTCCTGAAGCAATCTTGTAGTCCGGTAAAATACGCACTAGTCGCCCCGCGTCAATTTCAGGTGCAGCGACAAAATCGGGCAATAGGGCAAAGCCTAACCCGGCAACGGCGGCCTGGCGGGCAGGGAACGGGCTGTTGACTTCAAATCGCGGTTTGACCGAAACGCTGACCGTGTCACCATCCGGTCCGGAAAATGACCAGTTGGCGAGCATTCGGGAGTTTGTATCGAGAATGCAGGGCAGGCGCGAAAGATCCTGCGGCTTTTGCAAATCGGGTGATTTGGCAATCAACTCCGGCGATGCAACGGGCAGAATAGAAAAGGGAGCGAGGCGGCGCACGATAAGCGAGGAATCCTCCATGCGCGTGATGCGGATGGCAAGATCAAATCCCTCCTCAACCAGATCAACGAAGCGATCATCGAGACGGATGTCGAGGATGATATCCGGGTGCGCCACCGCAAAATCAATCAGCGACTGGCCATAGAAAGTGTCGGCGAGCGAGCGCGGGGCGGAGAGCTTGATTCGGCCTTTCACATCGCCGGAGGCGTCGCGCACCGTCTCTTGAAGCGTGTCGATTTCACGAATCAACTGAGAGGCCCGCTGAAAGTATGTGTGGCCAGCTTCGGTGAGTGAAAACTGGCGTGTGGTGCGGTTTAGCAGCAGCGCGCCGAGTTCATCTTCCAGTTCGCGGACATATTTGGATAAAAGTGCTTTTGAACGGCCGATTTTGCGGGCCGCAGCCGAAAAACCCTCAGCTTCGACCACATCAATGAAGGCGCGCATGCGTGTCAGAGTGTCCATCGGCATCCCTCGTTCGTTCAATAAAAGTGAACATAGAATGATTTTGTGTCGCCGAAAAAGGTTTTTTTGCGAAGCTCAAATTTTTCATTGTTTTGTCATCAATTCGGTCCTATATGCGCCCTGCCCAAAGTCGCACGAGCCTGTGGGCGTCCCCCGGTCAACAACCGGGACGGTACCCGGAAGTAATACCTTCCGGTCGGTCCAACCAAGGGCCGAGGACGCCTTGAAGCAACGACGGTGCGGGCTTTTTTGGTCTCAGTTGGCTGTCCAAAAGCCAATGGTTCTGAAGAGGCACACCATCATTGCCCTAAGTGCGGAGGCAACTCCAATCCAAGGCAGACAAAGAGGATTTGGCCGATAGGCCGCATCCACCCGCTGTGTGAAGCGTTTTCGTGGTTCCGGGGTCTCCACCGGCTGGTTCCATGAGGGTGATTCTCACACTTTGTCACCGGGATGTTCATTCATCCCAGATCTGGTTTGCCGGCGCCTTGAATGGTCGTCGGAGAATGGAGCATCGTCATGGCCACACAGCGCGTTCTCGATTTCCTTGCTACCCGTCGTCCCAATGGTCCCTGTCTTGTGGTTGACCTTGATGTCGTGCGTGACAATTTCAACGCCTTTGAAAAGGCGATGCCAGATTCCAAAATCTATTATGCGGTGAAGGCCAACCCCGCACCGGAAATCTTGCGCCTGCTCGCCTCGATGGGCTCCAACTTCGATTGCGCTTCAGTGGCTGAAATCGAGATGGCGCTTGATGCCGGTGCATCGGCAGCCCGTATTTCCTTCGGCAACACGATCAAGAAAGAACGTGATGTGGCTCGCGCTTTCGAGCTTGGCATTCGCCTGTTTGCTATCGACTGCGTTGAGGAAGCTGAAAAGATCGGCCGCGTCGCGCCGGGCTCGAAGGTGTTCTGCCGCGTGTTGACTGATGGCGAAGGCGCCGAGTGGCCGTTGTCGCGCAAGTTCGGCTGCGTGCCGGCCATGGCAATTGACGTGCTGCGCCATTCCAAGGCGCTGGGTCTGGTTGCTTGGGGCGTGTCGTTCCATGTCGGTTCGCAGCAGGTCAATCTTGATGCCTGGGATCGCGCACTCGCCGATGCGAAAATGGTTTTCGCCACGCTTGCCGAAGAAGGCATCGTGCTCGGACTGGTCAACATGGGCGGTGGTTTCCCGACACGTTACCTCAAGGATGTACCGTCGGCGCAGGCATATGGTCAGGCGATCTTCGGCGCACTTCGCAAGCATTTTGGCAATGTGCTGCCAGAGACCATCATTGAGCCGGGCCGCGGTATGGTTGGCAATGCCGGGACCATCAAGAGCGAAGTCGTGTTGATCTCCAAGAAGGCCGACAATGACAACCAGCGTTGGGTATTCCTTGATATCGGCAAGTTCGGTGGCTTGGCTGAAACGATGGATGAAGCCATCCGCTATCCGATTTCGACGCCACATGACGGTGGGGCTGTTGCTCCGTGCGTCTTGGCCGGTCCGACATGCGATTCCGCTGACGTGCTTTATGAGAAGAAGCCGTACGACCTGCCGCTGGCGCTTTCGATTGGAGACGAAGTCCTGATCGAAAACACCGGAGCTTACACCACCACATATTCTGCGGTGGCGTTCAATGGTTTCGAGCCGCTGCGCGCTTACGTTATTTAAGGAGCAGTCGCTCCCCATTCTGCCAAGTGCGTCCCGGTTCAGGGGCGCGCATTCCTGACACGCATTTTTGGGAAGGTGGTTTGCGCCATGAATTTGAACGTACAAAACACTGATATCGCGGCTGGTTTTTCGCTTGGCCTTGAAATGCCGCATGAGGCTGGCCAACGCGAGTTTCTGCTCGACCGCGCCATGGGCGCGGCCCGCAAGCGCAAATCATCCGAAAAGCTGCGCCGCGGGCGTTTGCCTGCCAAAGGCTTGGCTTTCGTTGCCCGTGATGTGGATGGCCGTGTTATCGGCACTGTGCGGCTGTGGAATGTTGCAGCCAATTGTATCCGACGTGGGCAGGCCGAAGCACTTTTGCTCGGTCCGCTCGCTGTTGATCCGGGTTTTTCCGGCAAGGGCATCGGTTCTGCGCTGATGACCCATGCGATTGCCGAGGCGACCCGTTTGGAACATGGTGCCATCATCCTTGTGGGAGATGCCGCCTATTACACCCGTTTTGGCTTCTCTGCAGAAAAAACCGGTGATCTCTATATGCCCGGCCCGTTCGAAAAGGCGCGGCTGCTGGCGCTGGAATTGAAGGATGGCGCGATTGACGGCTTGCATGGCGTGATCTTTGCGACCGGACGGAAGGTCGCGCTTCGTCAGGCGAAAGAGCGCCGCGCTGCATAACGCCTAATTCTCCAGCACCTTCCACATGATTGTCGTAGCCTCGAGTACGCCGCTTGTGGAGCATGCATAATTTGGGACTTTCCCGGTCACTGTCCAGCCGAGCGCCTTGTAGAGCCGCTCGGCTTCATCACCTGCGGTGTCAAGAACCAGTAGTGTTCTATTCTCCTCGTCCGCGATCGCTTCTGCCGCCAACATCAGCGCTTTGCCAATGCCTTGCTTGCGGGCGGTGGGATCGACCATGAGCTTCATGATGTCCGCCCGGTGGCGCCCGTTTGGCGGCATGTCGAGGCCGATCTGAATTGTCCCAATGATACACCCGCCTTCCTCGGCGACCAGCATACGCCTTGCGCCGCTTTCCAAGGTTGTTTGAACAAATACCCAAAACGTCCGCGCGTCATTCAGGTCAAAAGGGGTCAGATAGCCGATGCTTGCGCCCTCGTTGACGCAATTTGTCATGACGGCGCACAGATGTTCGAGGCTCAGCTCGAGGTCTGGTGCGCGGACTTCGCGGATGGAAAATGTCATGGATCAAGCCCTTGTCAGGATGACGAAATAACGGACCGGGATATTTCCCGTGTTTTCAAAGCGGGTCGGGCCCGTAAGGCGAAAGCGGAGCGCGTCGCCTTTTGCAAGATCAAAGATCTCTCCGGCATGTGTGAAGCGCATCTTGCCACTCTCAATTGCCATATACTGCTCAAAGCCGGATGCAGGCGCTGCGGCATAGGCAATCACCCTGCCTTCGGCAATTTCACCATGAATGATTTCGCTGCGAAAACCCTGTGCGGGTGGCAAGACGGAACGGCGGACGAAACCTGCCTGCTCGTCAATCCAGACCGATTGGCTCACAAAAGGCACATGGTTCGCCGGATTGGCTTCCACTTCGGCCAATAGGCCGGACATTGTTATCTGATAGGCCGTGCAAATGCGGCCGAGCTGCGTGGCAGTCGGGCTCGTCTCGCCGCGCTCCATCCGGGACAGCGTCGCGCGGCTGATGCCGCTGGCAGACGCCGCCTCATCCAGCGACCAATCGCGTGACTGCCGTAATTCTTCCAGCCGTTTGGCCAGTCGCGTGTCTGTTGCAGAGGGCAGTTCAAGGTCAGACAAAATTCTCATATTTGGGAATAAATCTCAAATAATGGAATATGTCAAATTCCAGACCTTGTTCTCAAGTCCAGCCTCAATCCTGCGCCAACACAATAATCCGGTCACCCGCCTCGAATGTCTGAAGTGCCGTGCGCACCGGATTGACCACAACGCCGCCGCGCCCGTCGCCCTTCATCGCATAGCCAATGGCAACTTCGCTGCGCAGGCGCGCCGCGTGGGCAACTGTATGAAAGGAGAGGGGCATTCCGGTTTCAACGTAATCGCCAGCTTCGCGCATATACAGTTCGGAACCATCTGCATCCAGAAGAGAGTCAAAAATCGCAGCGATGTGGCGATTTTCAGATGCTTGCGCCAGCATCAGGCTGACCAGCTTGTTGCTGACGACGAAATCATCGGTGCGTGTAACTTCGGCCAGCTCGCGGTTTCGCACATCAATCATTTCGCTGACCACACTGATATGGCGGTTGGCCTGGTCGGCGATCTGGCGGAGGTGAAGAAGCGTGACGAGCGTGCGCGTATCGGCAATTTGTGCAGCAAGATCATCGCTGTAACCGAGCACCAGAACATGGTCATACGACGGTATGTTCAACGCTTCGAGAGATGAGCGATGGGTGGTGTCTGTAACGAAAAACTCCACCGCCAGATTTTGACCATTGATGGACATATCTCTGACATTGCTTTCAAGCTGGCTGCTGTTTGCCGCGATGGTCAGCAGCGAGCCTTGGGCGACATAGCGCGATAATTCATTGGCAATGATCGGGCCGCGTCGGTTCCAGCCCAGTATTAAAGTCCGTTCCGGTTTGCGCACCTTTACTGATGCTTTGCGCACCGCGTTGGCTTGAAGATTTTGTGGTGCCGCACCTGGCTTGATAGCGCTGTCGTCTTCGGCGATAAAAATGCCTTGATCGCCGGTGGCAAACTTGCGGTTCATCGGCGGGTTGATGTGGACTTTGCCTGCGGTATCACAAATGCCGATGAGGCTGCTTGTGTCAAACGCCATCACGGCATGGCCGAAATAGGTACCGGTAAGGGTTGGCACTTCAGCAGTGTAGATTTCCGAGCCATCGAAATCCAGAAGTTCGGTGTAAACGGTGCTGAGGCCGGACTGGCGGCTGGAGTGCACGACGATGCGGGCGATCAACTCATCTGCCAGGATCAGTTGCGTTTCCGCGCCGCCGACGATACGCGCAACTTCGGTGTTGCGCTCCTCGCGAATTTCCGCCGCAATCTGATAGGGTTCATTACGGCGCTGCGGGTCGTTGACCAGTGCGACGATGGTTTTGATCACTTGTGAATCCGGCTCATCATCAGTCGGGGACAGGATGATGATTGAGCGGGAGGTTTGCGGATTGGCGATGCGTATGTCTTGCAAATCATTGGGATCGCCACTGCGGCAGATGATGCGTGTGTTGCCGGTGGACGGCAATTTGGAGGCAATCTCGTCCTCCATCTCAACTTTGTCCTTGTTGGCCATGATGACAATGCGCGGCCGTTTTCGGCTGGCATTGGCAATGGTCAACTCGGAGATGATATCGAAAATTGATGGCGACCAGTTGAAAATGATGGTGTGATCGCTTTCAAGAACCAGCGAGCGGCCCTTGCGCAATTCGTCCAGCTTGCCTTCAAGGCCAGTGCTCAACACACCAATCAACGCGGACACGATGAAGATGCCGGCCAGTGTCACCAGCAGCATGATGGTGCGGAAGCCCCAGCCGGTGTCGCCGCCCATGGTGCCGCTGTCGAGTGTGCGCATCAGCGACTGCCAGAAGCCTTCGCCGAAACTCAAGGGTTCACCACCGTCTTGCGCGACACGGGTAATTGTCAGCAGCGCTGCTGCGACAATGATGATCGCCACGGATATCAAAGCCAGCCAGCCGATCAGCGCAATCGGGCCTTTGGCCATGGTCTTGTCGAACTCATAGCGAAGCCGTGCGCCGATTTTTTGCAAATCCATTTTGTATTTCCCTGCCGCCGAAATCCTCGGGCACGCTTAGACCATCGGTGGTGATTTGAATATGCGCACCGAGGCAAGGCAGAGATTTATTTCGTCATCTGAAAAAATGAAAACGTTGGTCAAATCAACTGGTTGCGGCTTTTGCTGCATAATCGGGCGCGTATTTGCCGCGACATTTTGCATGAATGATTTTCTTCAAGCATCCCCCGAACGGGAGATGTGCAGTTGCAGAAAAGGCCGGATATGGGCGTGAGGGACACCTCATGCCTTTCGATGGTGAATAGAATGAAGAATGCGATTTCCGGGGTTATATTGTTGTCGATGGCTTCGCTGACGCTATCGGCTGACGCGCGCGCTGACACACTCCCGCCGGGCAATATTCTGGGTGGTGTTGATCTTACCGGCTACTGTCGCGCCGTTTTCGGTGGCGAGTTCAAGGCGGTGACGATTGGCGATACGGCCGGTGATTGGACCTGCGAGCGGAGCGCCGGCGACAGGCGGCAAATCTCGGTGCAGCAGGCCTGCGAAATGCAATATGGGCAGCGGCCGATCAAAGCCATCGTCCTTGGACCCAACAAGCCGGGCGCCTGGCGCTGCTTCCAGCCTACAAGGCAATTCCCGCACCCGAAAATCCTGGGTGGGGTAGATCTTACTTCCTATTGTCGCGCAACTTACGGAGCGCGCTTCAAAGCCGTTGCCCGAGGACCGGGCGCTGGCGATTGGGTTTGTGCCAGACGTGGCGGCGGTTACGGGTTTGGCCAACCGATTTCGGTGCAGACAGCTTGCGAAATGCAATACCAGCAGCGTCCGATCAAGGCCGTTGCCCTCGACCAAAACGATGCCACGTCGTGGCGCTGCCGGGGTTGAGCATCTTGCTTAAGCAGTTCTTGGCAGCAAAGCACCCTGATGCCGGATGACCTTTGCTGCCGTGCGGCTACCTGCCCGCGCGGCAGTTTCAGGTTCCTGGCCTTGGAGCCGGGCAGCAAGGTAAGCACCGTTGAACGCGTCGCCCGCCCCGGTGGCGTCGATGACGTGCTCGACTTCTTCAACGGAAATGAAAAGGCTGATGCGCCCGGTTGAAACGTGGACGGGATTCGCTCCGTCTTTGACCACGACTTCGCGCGCACCCGCCTTCAGGTAACGTGCAACTGTTTCTTCGGGCTTTCGGTCGCCGAAGAAGGGCGCTTCGTCGCTGAAAGTCGGAAGCACAATGCTGCTGACAGATGCGGCTTCGGTCAGGATTTCGCGCATGGCGGCGACGTCCGGCCATAGTGCAGGCCGGATATTCGGGTCAAAGGCAATCATGGCGCCGCCTTCGCGCGCGCCCTCAAGGACTGCCAGCAATTCGGTGCGGCGGGCGGGTTTGAGAATGGCGAGCGTGATGCCGGAGAAATAGATTGCATCGGCGTTGGCCGTCGCATTCAAAAGATGCTCGGCATCATCGGCAAGCAGGCGGGCCGCGGAGCTTTCACGCCAGTAGGTGAAATGCCGGTCTCCACCTTCCTGATGGATGATGTAAAGGCCTGGTCTTTTGCCGGGGATTATCTGGATGGAATTTGTGGAAATGTCGTTCTGCTGAAGAAATGTGATCATTGCCTTGGAGTAACGGTCGTCGCCAACGGCTGTGAAATAGGCGACGTCCCAATCGTTCTTGAGATGCGAACGCGCATACCAGGCTGTGTTGAGTGTGTCGCCGGCAAAGCCCATGCGGAACAGGCTTTCTGTCGCGCCGGACAGTTCCACCATGCATTCACCGATGGACAGGAATGTGTACTGCTGTTTGCCGCCCGACATTCACGTCCGCTCCGATGACTAGAATCATGGCACACAGTCTATGCCATGTCTGGCGGTCGGCAAGGTGGGGTCAGGGCTTCTCGTCGTCCTCAAGGATGCGGTGTGCGGCGCCTTCAAGATCGTCATATTGACCGCTTTTCAGCGACCAGAGGAAACCGCCAAGGCCGAGGCCGCCGAGGAACAGCGCGACCGGGATGAGGTAGATCAGGGTGTTCATTCGGCAGGTTCCATCGATATGCCAACAGGCATACGCGTTGAATTTGCTGGCTTTTTCCGCTCGCCGCGCATCAATCGCATGGCGTTGGCAACGACGAGGATGGATGAGCCGGACATGGCGAGCGCGGCAACCAGCGGGGTGACGTACCCCATCACAGCAAGAGGAACGGCGAGGAAATTGTAGATGACCGCGATGGCGAAGTTTTCGCGGATCAGTTTTCCGGCACGTCTGGAAATGTCGAATGCGAAAGGTACAGCTGACAGGCTATCGCGCAGGAAAACGAAGTCGGCGGCATTGCGGCCGATGTCTGCGGCGGTGGCCGGGGCCATCGAAACGTGGGCGGCGCGAAGGGCCGGGGCGTCGTTCAGGCCGTCGCCGACCATCAGTGTCTTGGTGCCGGACGTGGAGAGTTCCTCGATTTTTTGCAGTTTTTCGGCTGGGAGCATAGCGGCTAGCCAGTTGGAAATACCCAACTGACGGGCTGTTTGTTCTACTGCGCGTGATGTATCTCCCGACAGGATCGCTGGATGGAGGCCGTTTTGAGCCAGTTCAGCGACCGCGGCGTATGCATCGGGGCGCAGTTGGTCGGCGAAATGGAAGGTTGTGATTTCCTTGCCGTCGCAAGACAGCACAGCTTCTGTGCCGCGGCTTTCGAACGTCCCGTTTGTTTCGCTCGTTGCCCAATCGCGGCGGCCCAGACGCCAGATGCATGGTCCCGAGTGGCCTTCTATGCCGAACCCGGGGACTTCGATGACATTTGTGAAGGGCTCAAGTTTGATGGCTCCAACCTCTTCAAGCAACGCAACACTGAGCGGATGGCGGGAGTTTTGGGCAAGCCGCGCTGCTGCCAAATAGTGCGCCGAATCTGAAGCTTTGGTCGCCAATATGCGCGGCTTGCCGAGCGTCAGCGTGCCGGTCTTGTCGAAAACGACTGTGTTGATTTCGGCGAGGCGTTCCATGGCCGAACCGTCCTTGACCATGATGCCTTTTTCAAACAGGCGGCGCGCGGCGACGACCTGGACGATGGGGACAGCGAGCCCGAGTGCGCAAGGGCAAGTGATGATGAGGACTGCGATGGCGATGGTGATCGAGCGGTGCCAGTCGCCGGTGGCGAACATCCAGCCGAGGAAGGAGAGGAAGGCAGTGAGATGGACGACCGGGGCATAGAGCTGCGAGGCGCGATCGGCGATGCGGCGGTAGCGGGCCTTGCCGCCTTCGGCTGCTTCCATAAGGCGGATCATTTCTGCGAGGAAGGACTGGTCCGCGCGGGCGGTGGCGACCATGGTCAATGGCGCAATGAGATTGAGCGTGCCGGCGCGAAGGTCGCCGCAGGGCATGACAGTTTGCGGGGCGCTTTCGCCGGTAATCAGTGCGCAGTCGAGTTCGGAACTTCCGGTTTCGACTTTGCCATCGACCGGGACGCGCTCACCAGCGGCGAGTAAAATATGCATGCCGGGCATGATTTCGCCAACAGGCATCCATGAACGGGAACCGTCGGGCTGTTCGACCAGAGCGCCACGGGCGGCGAGGCGGGCGAGGCCCTTGACGGCAACGCGGGCTTTTTCGCGCATCAGATGGTCGAGCGTGCGGCCGATCAAAAGAAAGAACAGCAGCGAGACTGCGGCGTCGAAATAGGCGTGCTCACCATGATGAATGGTCTCATAAATGCTCATGCAATAGGCGAGGGTGATGCCGATGGAGATCGGCACATCCATATTGGTGCGGCCATGGCGCAGCGCAGTCCATGCGGATGAGAAGAAAATACGCCCCGACCAGATCAGTGCCGGAATGGCAATGAGCGCCGAGACCCAGTGAAACAGGTCCCGCGTTGCAGATTCGGCTCCGGACCATACCGAGACGGACAGGAGCATGATGTTGGTGGCGGCAAAGCCGGAGATGGCGAGCGCCTTCAACAGGCGGTTCATTTCCTTGTCGCTACCGTCTGCCGTGATGTCGAACAGATGTGCGGGATAGCCGAGGTTCGCGAGGGCCGGGACGAAGGCTGGAATGGCGTTTCCGTCCTGCCATTTGACCGCGACACGTCTTGTCGAAAGATTGACACGGGCGGAGACAACGCCGTCCATTTTGCTGAGTGCCTGCTCAATGGTCGAGATGCAGGCGCCGCAGTGGACGGCGGGGACGGAAAGGTCGGTCTGCCAGACGCCGTCGCCAAGTTCGCGGCTGCCGGCGCGAAGCTCATCTTCCGGCAGGGCGGATGTGGCGTTCAGATCGAGGGCCGACTCGGTTCCCGGCGCGCAGCAGCTCACTTGATCGCTCCATCCTTCACGGTGAAGCGCTTGGTGTCGCGCCAAGGCGTGTTGTTGGGTGATGTGACATCGATTTCGGCAATCCAGACGCCATCGGCGAGCGGATGGGTGGCCTGCCAGACCGCATCAGCACCGGCGGAAAATTCGATGGTCATGTCGGCCGTGTCGGTAACCGGGCGGCGGAAAATCATCTTCACCGAGGAGAGCGTCACCGCTGCACCGCTGGCATCTTTGATGGCAAAAGTGATTTTGCCCGACGATGCGGCCATGCTGTCTTTCCAGCCACGTGCATCCTGTTCCTTGACGGTGGCGACGGTCTTGTTGAACTCCTGACTTGCGACATAGGAATTTGGCACGACCAGGCCTGACCAAGTTGAATTGGCATAATAGGCCATCAGGAAATTGACGCCGATGATTACCGAGAAAAACGCCACCATCACAATGATCATGTGCCGGCCGGTAAACGGCTTGCCTGTGTCAACTTTGCTGGTCATTTGTGATGCTCCGGTGCGTTGAAAGAGGCGTCGTATTTGTCCGTTTCCGTGCTGGACAGGTCTGCAGCCTTGAAATGGAATTCCATGTCTTCGTCGTCGATGCTTACAAGCGGAACTTCCACAAAAACTTTCAAGGCAAGCGTCTTGTCCGGCGCCACCTTGATGGACAGGGCCTTGCCTTTCGGCTGGTCCTCATAGCCGATTGCACTCATCATTGCACCGGGAATGCCATCGATTGTCAGAAGGATCGTCCGCTCTTCAGGGATCATGTTGAGGAGCTTGACGGTGTAGCCGTTGCGGATCGAGCCGTCTGACAGTTTGACAAACTGCGGATTGCGGTCATGCAGGACGTTGAGTTCAAGCCGGTCACGCGACAGGAGCGACACGACAAGCCCGATACCGATTGCGGACCAGACGCCGAGGTAAAGCAGCGTGCGGGCGCGGAAGAGATGATTGAGGCGGAAATGCCGTACGCTATCAACCAGCTTGCCTTCTTTTGTGTAGACATTTTTCGGATTGATGATGCCGGATGGATTGCCGCCTTTCGAAAGCTCCATGTTTTTCTGGTAGTCATCCAGAGTGGCATAGGAAATCAGGCCGCGCGGCTTGCCTATCTTGTCCATGACGCTGTCGCAGGCGTCGATGCAGAGCGCACAGGTGATACATTCGAGCTGCTGGCCATCGCGAATGTCGATGCCCATCGGGCAGACGGCAACGCAGGCGTTGCAGTCAACACAGTCTCCGGCGACCACACCGGCAGCAGCAGCTTTTTTCTTGCCGGATTGCCGGGGTTCGCCGCGCCAGTCATTGTAGGTGACGGTGAGCGATTCTTCGTCCAGCATGGCGCCTTGAATGCGCGGCCACGGGCACATGTAGGTGCAGACCTGTTCGCGCATGAGGCCGCCGAAAACGTAAGTCGTGGCGGTGAGGACGGCGACGGTTATGTAGGCTACGGCTGGCGCTTCAAATGTCAGGAAGCTCTTCAGAAGTGTCGGAGCATCGGCAAAGTAGAAAATCCACGCGCCGCCAGTGGCAACTGCGATGGCGATCCAGATGCCGTGCTTGATGACGCGCTTGCGGATCTTGTCGAATGTCCACGGACCGGCATCAAGCTTGATACGGGCGTTGCGGTCGCCTTCGATCCAGCGTTCGACAACGAGAAACAGATCGACCCAGACGGTTTGCGGGCAGGTGTAGCCGCACCATGCGCGGCCAACGACTGAGGTGATCAGGAACAGGCCGACGCCTGCCATGACCAGAAGACCGGCAATGTAGATGAACTCTTGCGGCCAGATTTCGATGAAGAAGAAATAGAAGCGGCGATGCGGGAAATCGAGAAGTACGGCTTGATCTGGCGCGTTCGGGCCACGATCCCAGCGCAGCCACGGGGTCAGGTAGTAAATGCCCAGAGTGATGGCCATAACGATCCATTTGAACCGGCGGTAATCACCGCTGGCGCGCTTGGGGAACACTTTTTTGCGTGCAGTGTAGAGCGGCTGGCGAATTTTTGCGGAATTCACCGGTTCAGCTTCGAACTGTTCGACCTGTTTTTCGTCCAACATGACCATGATTCTTGATTGACCCTCGCCCAAACGCTGTCGCGCCGGGCATTCCGCTTATGGACGGACACTGTGCGCACTTCGTTGATTCACATCAACGGCTGGTTTTCATTGGGTGGAAATATATCTTATTATGAATATGTTTGAGCACGCGTAATGCCGCAGCAATGGATGTTTGCGGGGATACGTCACTTTAAGCGGTCTTAAAAAAGCAAGAGCCCGGCGCAAGGCCGGGCTCCGCACACTCGACAGCGATCGGAGGGTCTATTCGCCGCCGCCAAGTGAATGGACATAGACGGCAAGTTCCTTCACCGTCGTATCACCAAGACGTGCACTCCAAGCGGGCATGACGCCGTGTGTCGGATGGAGGATCTGGTTTGTGACAGCCGCAAGGCTTGAACCTTTGAGCCAGATGCCGTCGGTCAGGTTCGGAGCGCCGAAGTCGCGGCCACCCTTTGCCTGTTCGCCGTGGCAGGCGGCGCAGTTTGTCGCGAATAGCGGCTGGCCCGCCGTCACCTTTGCTGCATCTGCCTCGCCGCCGGAGAGGCTGACGACAAAGTTAGCAACCTGATCGACTTCCTCCGGCTTCAAGATGTCGCCGAAGGCAGGCATTTCGGAGGTCCGTGTCTCTGCGTCACCGGCATAACGGATGCCGTGCTGCAAGGTGGTGTACAGTGCGGTGATGTCGCCGCCCCACAGCCAGTCGTCATCATTGAGGTTCGGGTAGCCGGGCGATCCGGCAGCGCCGGAACCATGGCACTGCACGCAGTTGACCTTGAAGGCCGCGCCGCCGCCAGCGATGGCGAAGGTGCGCAGTTCAGGGTTGGCAAGAATGCCAGCGACATCTGTTGCCTTGATGGCATCGACATATTTGGCTTGTGCAGCCGAAGCCACAGTCAGCTCTTTGGTCAGTTCGCTGCGGTTGGTGACGCCGAGCCAACCCTTGGTGTTGCCGCCCGGCAGGGGGATGGACGGATAGGCGATGGCATATCCGATGGCCCAGACGATGGTCAGGTAGAAGGTCCAGACCCACCAACGCGGCATCGGGTTGTTCAGTTCGCGGATACCGTCCCACTCGTGGCCGGTGGTTTCGACGCCGCTGATCTCGTCTATGTGCTTGTCAGCCATGTCTCAGTCCTCCTTGAGAGGGATTTGCGCAGCGTCTTTCGCCAACTCCCGGCTGCCCGGGCGGAAGACGAAAAGGGCGGCTGCCACGAAGAAGATTGCCATTGCCAGAAGACCCCAGGAGTCCGCGAAATGGCGCATGAATGTATAGGTTTCCATCATGCGCTCCTTAACGGTAGCCGGCGGTCTCGTCGTACTTCGAAAAGTCGACAAGAGTACCGAGCATCTGGAGGTAAGAGACAAGTGCATCCATTTCCGACAGGGTTGCCGGATCGCCATCGAAGTCGCCGGTGACGGCTTTCGGATAGCGGGCAAGCAAGGCGGTCGTGTCTGCATTCGGGTCGGCCTGCGCGGCAAGATCGGCTTCCGCGCTGGCAATCATGTCTTCAGTATAGGGCACACCAACATAGGTGTTGGCCTTGAGGTGCATGGCGATGTTTTCGACCTTGAGCGGTGTCGTCTTGAGGAACGAGTAGCTCGGCATGATCGATTCCGGCACGACATTGCGCGGTTCGTTCAGGTGGTCGACATGCCAAGCGTTGGAGTATTTGGCGCCAACGCGGGCAAGGTCCGGTCCGGTGCGCTTGGAGCCCCACTGAAACGGATGGTCGTACATGCTTTCTGCGGCGAGCGAGTAGTGGCCGTACCGTTCCACTTCGTCGCGGAACGGACGGATCATCTGGCTGTGGCAGACATAGCAGCCTTCACGCATGTAAATGTTGCGTCCGGCTAGTTCGAGCGGCGAGTAGGGCCGCATGCCTTCGACCTTTTCGATGGTGTTCTGAAGGTAGAAGAGCGGTGCGATCTCGACGATGCCGCCGATTGTCACGACAAGGAGAGACAAGACCAGAAGCAAGGTCGCGTTCTTCTCAATGACCGCGTGTTTGTCCAGAATAGACATGTTTCAAGTCCCCTCTATTCGGCTGCTACGAGCGCGGGCTGGCTGCCTGGAATTGGCAGTTCATTGCGCTTGTGGCCAAGGATGGTCATCGTGAGGTTCCACGCCATGACGAGGCCACCGGCCAGGTACAGGACGCCGGCCAACACGCGCAGCACATAGTATGGATGGATGGCGGCGACGGACTCGGCGAACGAATAAACGAGGAAGCCTTGTTCATCATATTCGCGCCACATCAGGCCCTGCTGGATGCCGGCGACCCAGAGCACGGCGGCGTAAACCACGATGCCGAGCGTTGCGAGCCAGAAGTGCCAGGTGACGAGACGAAGCGAATAAAGGCCTTCACGGTGCCAGAGCTTTGGAACCAGATAGTAGAGCGCGCCGAAGGTGATCATGCCAACCCAGCCGAGCGCGCCGGAATGCACGTGACCGATGGTCCAGTCCGTATAGTGCGACAGCGAGTTGACCGACTTGATGGACATCATCGGACCTTCGAAGGTCGACATGCCGTAGAAGGCGATGGCGATGACCATCATGCGGATGATCGGATCGGTGCGGATCTTGTCCCATGCGCCCGAGAGCGTCATCAGACCGTTGATCATGCCGCCCCATGAGGGCATCCACAGCATGATGGAGAAGACCATACCGAGGGTTTGTGCCCAATCCGGCAGGGCAGTGTAGTGAAGGTGATGCGGACCTGCCCAGATGTAGAGGAAGATCAGTGCCCAGAAATGGATGATCGATAGGCGGTAGGAGAAGACCGGGCGATTGGCCTGCTTGGGCACGAAATAATACATCATGCCGAGGAAGCCCGCGGTGAGGAAGAAACCGACCGCATTGTGGCCATACCACCACTGCGTCAGCGCATCCTGTACGCCGGAGAAGGCCGAGTAACTCTTGACGCCAAGGAACGACACCGGAATGGCCAGATTGTTGACCAGATGCAGCATCGCGATGGTGACAATGAACGACAGGTAAAACCAGTTTGCGACGTAGATGTGCGGTTCCTTGCGTTTGAACAAGGTGCCGAGGAAGACGAGCAAATAGGCGACCCAGACGACTGTCAGGAACAGATCAACATACCATTCCGGCTCGGCATATTCGCGGGCCTGGGTGATGCCCAGGAGATAGCCGGTTGCTGCCATGACGATGAACAGCTGATAGCCCCAGAAGACGAACCAGGCGAGGTTGCCGCCGAACAGGCGGGCACGGCAGGTGCGCTGGACGACGTAGAAGGATGTTGCGATCAGCGCATTGCCGCCGAAGGCGAAAATGACAGCGGATGTGTGCAGCGGGCGCATACGGCCGAAATTGAAGTATGGCTCGATGTTCAGGTCCGGCCAAGCCAACTGTGATGCCACCACAACGCCGACCAGAAAGCCGACAACACCCCAAAAGGTGGTTGCGATCACGCCGTAGCGTACCGGGCCATCCATGTACGAAGATGGGTCCTCGACTTCGGCCGGGCTCATTTTGACATTGCGCAGAAGAATGATTGTGCCGAGCGCAAGCACAGCAAACAGAACCCACATGTGGGTCCTGAAGAGGACGTCTTGCCCCAGTCCCGCGCCCAACAGGGCGAGGAAGGCGAATAAGCCCACCAAGATAGTTTCAGTCATGTATTTCATATTCCGTCCCCTCTCAAAGTTCAGGAGCAAGCAGTTCCACGCGGGATTGTTCCGGTGGTCACCCAAAACTGCATTAGCGCGCATGGCCATGGTGCGGTCTTGATTCAAGTCAAAGCACCTTGAGGTGCGACGGGCAATTAGTCGAATATCGCATTTGACCCGGGAGGACATGACAATGGCGTCTGGCATGGCATTTCAAGCTGGCAACAGCCTGAATTCCGAACAGCGTCTTGCGTTGCGGCTGGCACAGAATGAAGTTTTGGCGATGTGCGAATTGCTTGAAGACATCGCCGATTCGCTGCCAAATCACATTGACGCGAAGAAATGCAGCAAAGCGGCCGATTTGCTCGAACCATTGATCAAGCGCGAGCACAGGTTTGAAGAAGACGAGATATTTCCGCACTATGCAGGTAGCGAGCCGGCAAAGGCTTTGAAAAAGACGATCGAACGTCTGCGGGCAGAGCATCTGGAGGATGAATGCCATGCAGAGGAATTGTCGGATGCGCTGAGGAAGGTTTCGTCATCTGCCGACACGGTGTCGCCGGAGACGTTGGGTTACATGTTGCGCGGGTTTTTTGAGGCAATACGGCGGCATATTGCCTTTGAGCGGGAGCAGTTCTCGCCGGAAAGTGACCTGAACTAAAGGTCCGCTAAAGGCAGGCGCGGCGCTCGAGCCTGTTGAGGTCATGCACCGTCACATGGCGGTTATTCTCAATGGCGATGACGTTTTCCTTGCGCAGCTTAGTCATCTGACGGCTGACGGTTTCGATCGTGAGGCCAAGGAAATCGGCGATGTTGGCACGGGTCAGCGGCAGGTCAAACGACAGTGGCTTATTGCTGTCGAGTGCTTCCGGATTGATGTGGGTGGCAATCAACCACAGGAAGCTGGCGACCTTTTCGGCGGCAGTCTTGCGGCCGAGCGTGACCATCCATTGGCGTGCTTCATCCAATTCGGTGAGTGTTTGCTTCAGAATCTGGTGCTCAAGCGCAGGCGAATCATTGATCAATTTGTCGAGAACATTTTTCGGGAATGAGCATACGGTAAGATCTGTCGCCGCTTCCGCGTCAATGGCGCTTTCAAACTTGAACGGACGACCGATGAAATCGGGCGCAAACTGCAAACCGACGATTTGCTGACGTCCGTCGGACAGTGTTTTGGTCAGTTTGACGACACCGGACAGGATATTCGAGAAATTCTTGATTTCGCTGGCGTCGCTGAAAAGAGTTGAGCCGGGCTCAAGCGTCCGGCGCGTGGTGTGCTTGCTCAATTGAAGCAGTTGGTCCGGCTCAAGCGAGCCGCAAATGCCACGGTGCCGCGCTTCGCAGGAGCGGCAGACAATCGGTAGATCGGAATTGTGTATGTCCTGCCGGTTGCTCATGCTTACTCCGTAGCATGCAATCTAGCTGGACTGGGCTGTATTGGCAAAGGCCAATGTAAGTTTCGTTGATCATAATCAATGTGCCTTTTGTCACGCCATGCTGATTGGCCTGAACTTGAGGGTCAGTTGATGAAACACGAAGACATATTGCGGCTTTCAGCGCCGGTGCCGCGCTACACATCCTATCCGACCGCACCGCATTTTCACGCTGGTGTAGACAGTGAAACGTATGCAACGTGGCTTGCGGCTCTGGATAGCGATGCAAAAATCTCGCTTTATCTGCACATTCCGTTTTGTGACCGGCTGTGCTGGTTTTGTGGCTGCCATACCAAACAGGTGCAGCGCTATGATCCAGTAAAGGCGTATCTTGAGGCCTTGCATGCCGAAATCGACACGGTTTCGCGCCATTTGAATGGCCGGGGTCTGGTGACTGCCATCCATTTTGGCGGCGGGTCGCCGACGATGTTGTCGAGCGGCGACATGATTGGCGTGAAAGCGCATCTGGCAACTGCATTCAACCTGTCGCCGATCGTCGAGATCAGCGTTGAGATGGACCCCAATGATATGGATGAAGACCGCTATGCCGGGCTTCAGGGCATCGGGTTGACGCGGGCGAGCCTTGGTGTGCAGGATTTTGCGGAAAAGGTGCAGAAGGCAATCAACCGGCCACAAGGGTTTGAGGAAACCAGAACTGTGGTTGAACGGGTGCGGGCGCTTGGCGTCGGCTCTGTCAACCTCGATATGATTTACGGCCTGCCATTTCAGACGCTCGAAAGCATTGAGGCAACGGCGCTGCAAGTACTCTCGATGAAGCCGGACCGGATTGCGCTGTTTGGTTATGCGCATGTGCCCTGGATGAAAAAGCACCAGACCATGATTGACGAAACGGCGCTGCCGGATGCTGGGCAGCGGTTTGCACAAGCCGAACTTGCGGCACGTGTGATTGTCGAAGCTGGGTATGTGGCGATTGGCATCGATCATTTTGCGCTGCCGACGGACAGTTTGGCGATTGCGTTGAAGTCAGGAAGGTTGCGGCGCAACTTCCAGGGCTATACCGATGATGCGGCCGATGCGCTTATCGGACTTGGCGCATCAGCCATTGGACAATTGCCACAAGGCCATATCCAGAACATGCCGGCGACTGGAGAATACCAGCGGCTAGTTTCAGACGGCAAGCTGGCTGTGGTGCGCGGACTTTGTATGGATGATGAAGACCGGCTGCGCGGGGCCGTAATTGAAAAACTGATGTGCGAGTTCGGTTTTTCGCGGCCTGCCCTTTGCCTTCGGTACGGCAATGCTGCGCAGGCGATATTTGCCGAAGCGGATATTCTGGTAGCGCAAGGCGAATTTCTTGAGCGGGTTGGCGACCGGTATGAAATCAAGGGGGAGATGCATCTTTTTGCGCGCCAAGCCGCGGCGAAATTTGACACCTATCTGGCCAAAGGAACGGCACGGCATTCGGCTGCGGTTTGAGTGTATAGCCCAATCCGATTTCCATCTGCGAGATATTGAAAGGCCGGAGCAAGGCTGGTGGATTAACGCTGGCAGGCTGACGGAAGGATCAAAAAGGCGCACCTTGCAGATGCGCCTCTTCGACCGGAAACATGGAAAAGCCTATCAGTTCACGAGGCCTTGCGCGCCTCGACCCGTGCCCATTGCGGCAGCCACTCGCCGTGGGCGGCCAACAGGTCGTGGGTGAGGTTCCAGATCTGGTCTAGGTCAAGCTCGGCACCGGTGTGCGGATCAAGCATGGCGGCGTGATAGATATGCTCGGGATTTTCATTGACGAGCGCCGCGACGGTCAACTCTTGCACGTTGATGTTGGTGCGCATGAGGGCAATCAATTGCGGGGGGATATCGCGCACGACGGTGGGCTGCAGGCCGTTGGCATCGACCAGCGTTGGCACTTCAACTGCGCAACCTTCGGGCAATTGCGGGATGAATCCCTTGTTGGCAATGTTGCCGTAAATCACTGACGGTTCGCCGGTGACGACCGAGTTGACGATTTGGCTGGCGTATTCGTGAGACTCTTTCAACTCAACTGTTGTTGCTGATTTCAGCGTTGCCGCTTCCTTTTTCCAGCGGGCGATCTGTTCGACGCAGCGCTTGGGATATTCATCAAGCGGGATGCCAAATTTTTCGATCAGGTCGGGGCGGTCCCGCTTGATGAACCATGGTGTGTATTCGGCGAAATGCTCGGAAGATTCGGTGACGAAATAGCCGAGGCGGGTCAGCATTTCATAGCGGACCTTGTTGGGGCAACGCGGGTTCCAATGCGACGGCTTGGGGAAGCGGCCTTCGCGGTAGCCTTTCTTGAGGGCCGGATAGAGATCGATGTGAGTGCCATCCGGCTGGCGATGTTCGAAGTTCAGATAGAAGGCCATGTGGTTGATGCCACCAGCGCGGTAGCGAATGTCCTCCAGGGGAATGTCGAGGTCGCGGGCGAGTTCCCATGCAGTGCCTTGCACGGAATGGCAGAGGCCGACCTGGCGGATGGTTGGATATTTGGCGGCAATGGCCCAGGTGTTGATCGCCATTGGATTGACGTATTGGAGCATCATCGCATAAGGTGCGACGGCGAGCATATCTTCGCAGATGCTCCATAAAACAGGAACTGTGCGCAAGCCGCGCATGATACCGCCGATGCCGAGCGTATCGGCGATGGTCTGGCGCAAACCATACGCCTTTGGCACTTCAAAATCGGTGACGGTGCACGGCTCATATCCTCCGACCTGGAAGCAACAAACAACGAAGTGTGCGCCTTCAAGCGCGCGGCGCTGGTTGGTGTAAGTCTTGACTGTCGCCTTGCCGCCAAGCGACTGCGCCATCTTGCCGACGATAATTTCGGATTCGGCCAATCGCTCCGGGTTGATATCCATCAGGCGCACTTCAGCGTTTGCGAGCGCCGGGCGCTGCAATATATCGCCGGCAATATTTTTGGTGAAGACGGCTGAGCCTGCGCCAATGAATGTGATGACAGTTCTGGACATGGTTTCCTCAAGTCTGTGGGTCGTCGGCCACCTGAATGAGGTGGCTGATGATTTTGAAAAATGCAGGTTTGCGGCCCTGATTTCGATGGCGCTACATTGCGGCGATGCTGATTTGCGGCAATAGTGTTTTGGCAGATAGTTTTCCGGGAATTAAAGATTTTGGTTTCCACGACCGCAAATGATGTTGCCAAGCCGGGGCGCTCCTGGCCGGTTCCCAGCCACGAGCGACACTTCTATGCCGCCAATCGCGCGTTCGGGCGCTTTGGGATGCGCATCTTTGAGCCGGTGATCATGCCCCAGCCGCATTGGCACGGGCATATCGAGGCAAATTTCGCGATTAACCTGACTATGGAATACAATATCGACGGGCAGGTGATCCGCGTTCCGGCCAACCGGCTGGTGATTTTCTGGGCTGGTATTCCCCATCAATTGACAGTCGTGGACGAAGCGGGCGAGGGGCCGCACAAACTGTGCAATATCTACCTTCCGCTCGACGCATTCTTGATGATGCATCATATCACCAAAATGCAGATGGCGCTGTTTGGCGGCGCGATGGTTGTCATGCCTGAAGCGCTATGCTCAAGCGAGCAGGTGCAGCGCTGGTATGATGATTATCGCAGCGGTGATTTTGAACGGGCCGAGCTGGTCAAAATGGAGCTGAATGCGCTGTTCCGGCGCGCCAGTTCTGAACAATTGGCTTATCTTCGGGCGCCGGGGCAGGAGATATCAGGGACGCGGGCCTTAAGTTCGGCGCATATACGGCATGTGATTGCGATGGTGCGGTTCATACTTGAAAATCTCGAAAAGCCGCTGCGCAACAGTGATATTGCGAAGGTGACCGGGCTTCACGAGAACTATTGCCTGTCGATTTTCACCCGGGTCATGCAGGTGCCGCTCAAACAATTTGTCATTCGGCTGCGCCTGATGCGGGCAAGGGCGCTTCTGGTGGAAAGCTCAATGGCAATTTCGTCGGTGGCAGAGGCTTCGGGCTTTTCGTCCGTCAGCCAATTTTATGCCCACTTCCGGCAAGCCTACGGCATCGCGCCCGCAGCTGTGCGGACACAGTATATGCGCATGGAGTTAAGGTAGGGGGGCTGAATGTGTGCTTGGGAGGAGAGAGTTCAATCGCTTGAAGGTAATGTCTGGCGCGCTGAAGAAAACATCAAGTTACGCCGGTGTGTATTTGGTGCGCGGTTGTCGCCCATGCTTCGTTCGCAAACTGTTGCTCTAGCCTGCGATATATACAGAGAAAAGTGGTAGCGAGAGAGGGATTTGAACCCCCGACCTAAGGATTATGATTCCTCCGCTCTAACCAACTGAGCTACCTCGCCACGGGGTATGCCGGTGAATGGGTACCGGCAGGGTCGCGGGGGATATAGTGTGGTGGAGTAAAGCCTGTCAAGCTTAAGAAGCGGGATAAATGTTTGTCTTTTGGCTTGAGGTCCTGACATGCGGCAATGGCGCGGCTTGCCGTGGGCGGTGGACGCCGATATGTGCATTTCAATACGGGCCAAATGTACGCTTCGGCAAACGTTTTGACAAAATCGGAACATTTGCCCTTACTCTTTGGATTGTCGCATTTCCTGTAACCGTTTGATGGTTCTTCAAACTTGGAAATGCCTTGGATTTGGATACAGGTTGAGCAGAATGACTGTACGCGTTGCCGTTCTTGGTTGTGGATATTGGGGCGCGAACCACATTCGCACGCTTGCCGGTTTGGGCGCTTTGCATGCCGTTGCAGATGCAAAATCTGCAAGGGCGGAAGCGTTTGCGCGCGAATTCAAATGTTTGGCGATTGATCCGTCTGAACTCTACGACCGGGTTGACGTGGATGCGATCATCATGGCGCTACCGCCGCAGTATCATGCGGAGGCTGCAATAAGGGCGGTAAAGGCAGGCAAAGATGTACTGGTTGAAAAACCGATTGCCTTGACGGTGGCTGATGCAAGAGCTTCTGTGAAGGCGGCGCGCGACGCGGGCCGTGTGTTCATGGTCGGTCATGTGCTGCGCTTTCACCCGGCGTTTGAGCAGCTGCAGGAACTGATTGCGGCAGGTGAACTTGGCGCTGTTAGATATATTCACTCAAACCGACTTGGACTCGGCAAATTTCATACGGAAAATGATGCGCTTTGGGATTTGGCACCGCATGACCTGTCGATGATCCTGGCAATTACCGGCGAGGCGCCAAGCGAAGTGCACGGGGAGGGGACGGCGCTGCTGGACCATCTGTCCGATTTTGCTCATGTGCACATGACTTTTCCGAGCGGCATACGCTCGCATCTTTTTGCGTCGCGGCTCAATCCATATCGCGAACGGCGGCTGACAGTGGTCGGCACAAAAGCAATGGCGGTGTTTGATGATGTTGCCGGATGGGACAAGAAATTGGCGATCTACCGCCACGCCGTCTGGCAAGACAATGGCCAATGGGCGTTTACCGCGCAGGAGCCGAACTATATACCGATTCATGAGGGCATGCCGCTAACGGCCGAATGCCGGCATTTCATCGACTGCGTGAAAACACGTGCTGAACCGCGAACAGGTGGGGATGAGGCAATACGCGTCCTGGAAATCTTGACGGCCGGAACAGTAACGCACGATTAGGGATCAACCGTTAAACCGTTCACAGGCTGTTACATAACCATTCCTGTTGTGATGCCTCACGGTATGGCGCAGATTGGCAAATAATATTAGATGGCGCTGGGATTTTCGGGCGCTTCGGGCAAAATAACAAGACGGGCAATTCATGCAATTCATTGACCTTGCGGCACAGCGTGCGCGTATCAGCGACAAGATTGACGCGGCAGTTTCCAAAGTCATTCGCGAAGGCAAATACATTCTCGGCCCTGAGGTGGCTGAGTTTGAACGCCGTTTGGCTGACTATGTTGGCGTGAAGCATGTTGTTGCCTGCGCAAATGGTACGGATGCGCTGTTGATACCGCTTTTTGCGCTTGGCGTTGGCCGGGGCGATGCGGTGTTTTGCCCAAGCTTTACATTTGCCGCGACCGCTGAGGTTGTTGCGCTTGCGGGTGCTGAACCGGTGTTTGTTGATATCGATCCGGACACTTACAATATGGACACGGACCAGCTTAAGGCAGCGATCAGGATGGTCCGGGCCGAGGGCAGGTTGACGCCGAAAGCGATCATCCCGGTCGATCTGTTTGGGCTGTCTGCAGACTATGACGCCATTGAAGCAATTGCTGCTGCAGAAGGTCTTGCTGTCATTGAAGATGCGGCGCAGGCCATTGGCGGTTCGCGCCAAGGCAAAATGTGCGGCGCGTTTGGTATCGTTGGCTCGACCTCGTTTTATCCGGCCAAGCCACTCGGCTGTTATGGTGATGGCGGGGCGATGTTTACCAACGACGACAAGTTGGCAGATGTGCTTCGCTCTTTTGCCTTTCATGGCAAGGGCGAAAGCCAGTATGACAATGTGCGCGTTGGATTGAATTCACGTTTGGACACGATTCAGGCGGCGATACTGATCGAAAAGCTCGCCATCCTTGAAGACGAGATGCAGGCGCGTCAGCGCGTCGCGCAGCGTTATGAAGATGGGTTGGCGGGTGTTGTCAAAACGGCGGTGATTGACAACCAGTCGCGCTCTGCTTTTGCCCAATATGCGATTGAGAGCGATGATCGCGATGCGCTCAAGGCGCGGCTACAGGAGAATGGCATACCGTCGGTAATTTACTATGTGAAGCCTCTGCACCAGCAGGTGGCCTATAATCACTATCCGGTCGCGCCCGGTGGACTGCCGGTGTCAGAGAGCCTGCCTTCACGCATTTTGTGCCTGCCGATGCATCCCTATCTGTCGATAGAAGATCAGGACCGGATCATCAGTGTGATCCGCGAATTCCACGAAGGCAAATTGCGCAAGCGGGCTTGAGGCTTTTAGCAACCTTTACTCAGCGGCGACGGCTGCCCCGGCCAACTTTTTAAGCATTGCTTCTGCGCCGGCGGCGCGCTCCGAGCGGGCGATAAAGCCGCCGCCGAAGACGCGGGCTTCGTTGCCGTCGTCCGAATAAAGGACGCAGGCCTGGCCAGGCGCAATGCCACTTTCGCCATCGATGAGTTCGACGGACGTAACGCCGTTCATGTGATGCAAAATAGCTGGTTTGGGCGGGCGGGTTGAGCGGACCTTGGCGAAAAGCTCAAGTCCTTCCGGGCCGATGTCATTGAGGGCGACATCGCCAAGCCAGTTCATGTCCCGCAATATGATGCGGTGGGTTTCGAGCGCTTCACGCGGGCCGACAATGACGCGGGCCTGATCAGCATCGAGGTGGACGACAAAGAGCGGCTCGCCGGTCGCAACGCCGATGCCGCGGCGCTGGCCGATTGTGTAATTCAAGATGCCCTGGTGACGGCCAAGCACGCGACCATCCAAGTGAATGATATCGCCTGCAGTAATGGCATTCGGGCGCAATTTTGCGATGACGTCGCTGTATTTGCCCTGCGGAACAAAGCAGATGTCCTGGCTGTCCTGCTTGGCGGCGACGACGAGGCCCATGTCTTCGGCAAGTTTGCGCACTGCGGGCTTGTCCATTCCGCCGAGTGGAAAGCGCAGATAATCGATCTGATCCTGCGTTGTGGCGAAGAGGAAATAGCTCTGGTCGCGGCCATCATCGACCGGGCGATAGAGGGCGCGGTGTTCGCCGTTCTGGCGCGAACGGATGTAATGGCCGGTAGCGAGTGCGTCTGCGCCAAGTTCACGGGCGGTTTCCAGCAAATCGGCAAATTTGACCGTCTGATTGCAGGAGACGCATGGAATTGGTGTTTCGCCAAGCGCGTAAGCTTCGGCGAATGGATCAATCACCGCTGCTTTGAAACGGGCTTCATAGTCGAGCACATAGTGGGGAATGCCCAGCTTTTCGGAAACACGGCGGGCATCATCAATATCTTGACCTGCACAGCATGAGCCAGCGCGATGAGTTGCGGCGCCATGATCATAAAGCTGCAGAGTGACGCCAACGACATCATAGCCTTCACTTTTAAGAAGGCCAGCAACGACCGAGGAATCCACTCCTCCAGACATGGCAACAACGACGCGCGTGTCTTCGGGGCGCTTGGGCAAATCCAGACTGTTCATCACATATCCCGGGGCAGGTTCAAGGCCTGCCTGTTCAACTGATTGTTTGGGACCATATAGTCCATCAATCGCCATTTTGCCAAGCGAGACTCGAAAATAAGCCGGATCGTCGACAAATATGCTCAGCTATCTGACATATTGTTTCAATACGGGCCATTATTTTAGGCGTTTGTTAAAGCTGTCGGACTACCTTCACACCTACTGGGTCCTTGGTGTGTAGAGAGTACAATGACCGAATTGATGAGACCACGCGTTAAATATGTGATCGGGCCGGATGGAAGCCCGCTGACAATTGCAGATCTTCCACCGTCCAACACCCGGAGATGGGTCATCAGGCGTAAAGCCGAAGTGGTCGCAGCCGTAAGGGGTGGGCTATTGAGCCTGGAGGACGCCTGCAGCCGATATGCTTTGACCATGGACGAGTTTCTGTCCTGGCAGGCTTCAATCGACGACCATGGCCTTGCTGGCCTGCGCACAACGCGGATTCAGCAATACCGGCATTAGGGTCAGTCTCAACGAATGTGCAAAGCGGCTCGAAAGGGCCGCTTTTCGTTTGAATGGTGGTTTGGCGTGTTGATGGCTTCATTGGCCGGATGGTGCGCGAATGATGTTTTCACCACGAGTTTGTTGTCCGCCGCCATCAGGCTGAGGATTGGACTTTCTCGAAAGTCTGGATTTGACAGAAGCGTTTGGGGCGTCGGTTAAGTGACGGGCACAGCCATTCTTGGAAAATTCGGCGCAGTCTGGATCCTCGGCCCGGTGGCCGAGGATGACGAAACCCGCCTGATCAAAGCAGGCAAAAAACCAATCGTCGCCCTCACCACCATCATGCGAAAACTGATCGTCATCGCCAACACAAAAATGAGAGACGCAGCATTGATCACCACGCAGAATCTCTGAGTTGATGACGGGGCTTTGGGGATTGATGATGATTTCCTAGACTCGGCGCTGCCCCTCATCCGTCGCTTCGCGCCACCTTCTCCCCGCAAACGGCGGGGCGAAGGGAAGAGCCAGCGCTTTGCGGCCACTGCCGGGGCGAGGCATGGGTCTCGGACGCCCTTCGGACCCCGTAAGTTAAGGGAAGAAGGGGAAAAAATGCGAAGGGCGGCACGTGTATGCCGCCTTCCATTTCACTTGTACCCTGATCAGGCGACTGCGGCGCGCTTTTCGGACGGCTCTTCAACCAGTTCCTTGCCGCGGCCATCGCGATTTTCCAGCATTTCGGCTTTTTTCAGTTCCTCTTCGGATTCTGAAAGGCGGGCAGCTGCACCTTCGCGCTGTGATTTGAGGTCGCGCTGTGACACCAGAAGGTTTTCACGGCGCTGACGCGCTGCCTTGGCAAATGTCGGGTAAGCGAAATGGGATTGATCTGTGATGCCGGATTTGCGCTCTTCGAAGGCAACCTGATTTTCCAGGTCTGTGGCCATCCGGTCAAATTCGGCAATCATCATATCGAGCTGCAACAATTGCCGACGCTTTTCATTTACTTGAAACAGCTTCAGCCGAACAAGGCTCTCGCGCGATTTCATACTCATACTCCTGATACGCCTTACACATTTGATCCGTTCACCGTTCATAGAAAACCGGCCAACGTTTCGAACTCTTTGTCTTCCTGTATCTGCGGACGGAACAACTGTTCCAACATTTCCGAAAATACATGCAACACGGGCGAAACTTCCCCCTCGACGCTTAAAAGTCCGGTTTCCGGGCGCCAATCCTTAAAGAGAATGAAATTTTTCTCTCTTTTTGACCGGCGCGGTAACCTTTCGTTTACGCGCATCATTAATCATACGCGTTAGGACTTAAGAGCGGGTAAATCAAAATCATCTGCTTTGAAGCCGGGTTTCGAGTCTAATGAATCGCTTATGTACGTTTCTTAATCTGAAACATGAGCAACAGTTTTTCCAGATTCCCTAGAAGATTCAAAATAATGCTGCTGGTTGCTAAATGATGAACAACAAGGCTTGCAAATCCGAATTAGAATTTGTTAACCATTCGCTGGCAACCTGCGAAGCACATGGCAAGGTTATTCGCAGCCAGGGGGGCCACCCGATGCGGCGGCGGACAAGGGGACTAATATGCGCGTTCTGCTGATTGAAGACGACAGTGCAACGGCCCAAAGCATCGAATTGATGCTGAAATCCGAGAGTTTCAATGTGTACACGACTGACCTCGGTGAGGAGGGCGTGGACCTTGGTAAATTGTATGATTACGACATCATCCTGCTCGATCTCAATCTTCCGGACATGTCCGGTTATGAAGTCCTGCGCACACTTCGCCTTTCCAAGGTGAAAACCCCGATTTTGATTCTTTCCGGCAAGGCCGGCATTGAAGACAAGGTTCGCGGTCTTGGCTTCGGCGCTGATGATTATATGACCAAGCCGTTCCACAAGGACGAACTGGTTGCCCGCATCCACGCCATCGTGCGCCGGTCCAAAGGCCACGCGCAGTCGGTCATCAACACCGGCAATCTCACCGTCAATCTGGATGCCAAGACTGTTGAAGTCGGCGGCCAGCGCGTGCACCTGACCGGCAAGGAATATCAGATGCTGGAGCTGCTTTCGCTCCGCAAGGGAACAACCCTGACCAAGGAAATGTTCCTGAACCACCTTTACGGCGGGATGGACGAGCCGGAACTCAAGATTATCGACGTGTTTATCTGCAAGCTGCGCAAGAAGCTCGATTCGGCGTCCGGCGGCGAGAACTATATCGAAACCGTTTGGGGCCGCGGCTATGTGCTGCGGGAGCCGGACCAGTCGGAATTCCGCGAAAGCGCCTAAAGAAAATCCACTTTAGCGGCCAACTAGTGCGATTTCCCTGCGCTTCCGGTGCTCATGGACTTTCTGCCCCGCCCTTACGCGGCAAGCCGCTGGCGGGGACCCCAGAAG